>CALXJH010000173.1 GCA_944388555.1 uncultured Clostridia bacterium | reverse complement strand
AACCAAAATGTGCCGCAGGATTTGGGATTCTTAGACAGAAATGTAGATGTAAAGGAACTTAAAAAATTAGAACAGGCATTTGAAAATGACAGCGCGAACACGGCACTGAAAGAACAGATTGATACCATGAAGCAAAAATTGCTGGGATTAGAAATTGATTTCCTGACCGGCAAAAAACAGCTGGGTAAAATCGTGGATAAGTGCATTAAAGTGCATGGCATGGCGGAAACCGCAGGCGTTTTGGATAAAATAAAAGCCGTTGGGTATAAATATTCCACCAAAGGCGCCATCACCATTTCCGTTTCGGATATTGTCGTAGTTGGGGAAAAAGAACAAATTATTGAAAAAACCGAAAAAGAAATCGAAACCATCACAAAGCAGTTCCGCAGAGGTTACTATGACGATACAGAGCGCCATAACATGATCGTTGAAGAATGGATGAAAGCCAACGATGAAATCGGGCAGGCAATCATGAAAAGCTTGGATAAGTACAATCCAATCTTTATGATGGCCGATTCCGGTGCCCGTGGTAGCATCAATCAGATCCGTCAGTTGTCTGGTATGCGCGGCATCATGGGTAAAACAGACGGCGGCGCCATGGAAGTACCGATCAAAGCGAATTTCCGCGAAGGATTAACCGTGCTTGAATTTTTCACATCTTCTCACGGAACACGTAAAGGTTTGGCGGATACAGCGCTTAGAACGGCTGACTCAGGTTATCTGACTCGCCGTTTGGTAGATGTTTCTCAGGATGTAATCATCCGCGAAGAAGACTGCCATTCAAATGAGTATATTTATTTATATGACATCAATGACGGAAAAGAAATTATTGAAGAACTGGAAGAACGCTTAAACGGCAGAACGGTATTTGAAGATGTAATAGATCCGACAACCGGTGAAGTGCTCGTGGCAGCAAACGAAATCGTAGATGACGAGCTTGCCAAAAAGATTGTAAAAGCAGGCATTAAGAAAGTGAAAGTTCGCTCGGTTCTGACTTGCCGCGCAAAAGTCGGCGTTTGTGCGAAATGCTATGGCGCAAACCTGACAACCGGTAAGCTTGTTAATATCGGTGAGGCAGTTGGTATTATTGCTGCGCAGTCTATCGGTGAACCTGGTACACAGCTGACAATGAGAACCTTCCATACTGGCGGTGCAGCAGGCGGCGATGATATTACACAAGGTTTGCCGCGTGTTACAGAATTATTTGAAGCAAGAAAACCGAAGCCGAAGGGATTGGCTGTAATGGCAGAGATCGGCGGTAAGGTAAGTATTGAAGAAAATAATAAAACCCGTGACGTTATTATTGAAAACGATGACGACCGTAAAGTATATAATATTCCTTATGGATCACGAATTAAAGTGGCGGATGGGGATATCGTAGAAAAAGGCGATGGTTTGACAGACGGTTCCTTTAATCCCCATGAAATTTTGGATATCAAAGGTGCCGGTGCAGTGCATGCGTACCTGGTGCAGGAAGTGCAGCGCGTATATCGTATGACGGGTGTTGATATCAATGACAAACATATTGAGGTTATCGCACGTCAGATGCTTAAGAAAGTATCGATTGAGGATGCCGGCGATTCTAATTTCCTGGCGGGTGCATTGGTAGATAAACTGGCGGTTATTTTCGAAAATGAAAAGCTGGAAGAACAAGGCAAAAAGCCTGCAACTTATAAGCAGGAGTTATTGGGTATTACAAAAGCTTCTTTGGCAACAGACAGCTTCTTGTCTGCCGCCTCCTTCCAGGAAACAACCCGTGTGCTTACCGATGCAGCAATTAAAGGCAAAGTGGATCCGCTGGTTGGCTTAAAAGAAAATGTTATTATCGGTAAACTGATTCCTGCAGGAACAGGCGTACCGCAGTATCATAATGTGGATGTAGCCGTTGTAGGCTCCAATGTTATTCAGGATGTGGATAAATTAACATTTGATGAAAACGGCGATCTGATCAGTGAAGGCATGGATAAAATGATGGAAGAAATCGCAACAGATGATTTGTTTGCATCAAAAAATACCGATACAGAATAAGTAAAATCTGAAAAAAAGCTTGACAGAAATACAACTTGGTGATAAACTGTATTAGTTGAATTGTGTAAAAAACAAACAGGAGCAGATAAATGCTATCTGCCCCTGTGTTCCTGTTTTTTCGGAGGTATAAAGAGATGGAATCAGACAGGCTGATTGTCGGGATAAAACAGTCCTTAAAAGCCATCGAACTTGGAAAGGCTTCTAAGGCGTATATTGCGGCAGATGCGGAGATATCCGTGACAGGCAAAGTTATAGCGCTATGCAAAGCAAAGCAGATTCCGATTGAATATGTGCCCACAATGAAGGAATTGGGCGAAATGTGCTCCATTTCAGTAGGCGCATCTTGTGCAGTGATTTGTAGTATATAAAGCGAAAGCTTTTATATAAATATCTTATATGGAGGTGAAATAGATTGCCAACATTTAACCAATTAGTTAGAAAGGGACGCGAGACTTCTGTTAAAAAGACAACCGCGCCTGCACTTCAGAAAGGTTTTAACACCATTAAAAAGAAGCAAACCGATCAAAACGCGCCGCAAAAGCGTGGTGTTTGCACCTATGTTAAAACAATGACCCCGAAAAAGCCGAACTCCGCACTTCGTAAAATTGCCAGAGTTAGACTTTCCAATGGTATGGAAGTAACTTCCTATATCCCGGGTATCGGTCACAACCTGCAGGAACATAGCGTTGTGTTGATCAGAGGCGGAAGAGTTAAGGACCTCCCTGGTGTACGTTATCACATTATCCGTGGTACGCTGGATACATCAGGCGTGGCAAACCGAAATCAAGCCCGTTCTAAGTACGGCGCTAAGAAAGCAAAGAAAAAATAATTGCGTTTTCTTTAGCAAAATGAATTGAATTTATGTGCGTTTGGCATTTTATTATATAAAATATGTAACTTGCCCAAACTTGCACAGCGGCAAAAAAGTTTGCCGAGTACCTGTGATTGATATCACGATTAAAAGGAGGGAAGAAAAGTGCCAAGAAGAGGCTTTGTTGCAAAAAGAGAGGTTATGCCTGATCCGATGTACAATTCTGTAATTGTAACCCGCCTGATAAACAATATCATGCTGGACGGTAAAAAAGGCGTTGCACAAAAAATTGTGTATGATGCGTTTGATATCGTGAAGGAAAAATCCGGCAAGGACCCGTTAGAAGTTTTTACACAGGCAATGGACAATATTATGCCTGTACTCGAAGTTAAGGCAAGAAGAGTTGGTGGTGCAACTTACCAGGTTCCTATGGAAGTTCGCCCTGAAAGACGTCAGACTTTGGGATTAAGATGGCTTACAAATTATGCAAGACTCAGAAACGAAAAAACAATGCGTGAAAGACTTGCAAATGAAATTTTAGACGCTATTAACAATAGCGGTGCAGCAGTTAAGAAGAAAGATGATACGCACAAGATGGCAGAAGCAAATAAAGCGTTTGCTCACTATCGTTGGTAGTATCGGTAAAGTTAAGATTATAAGGAGGTCAATATGCCAAGAGCGTTTAGTCTTGAAAAGACGAGAAATATTGGTATTATGGCACATATTGATGCCGGTAAGACCACCACAACCGAACGAATTCTGTTCTATACAGGCCGTGTTTATAAGATTGGTAACGTTTCAGATGGTGAAGCGACCATGGACTGGATGGAACAGGAGCAGGAACGTGGTATTACCATCACTTCCGCTGCGACAACAGCACAGTGGAATGGACACAGAATCAATATTATTGATACTCCCGGACACGTTGATTTCACGGTTGAAGTTGAAAGATCTCTCCGTGTTTTAGACGGTTCGGTTACCGTATTCTGTGCCAAGGGCGGTGTTGAACCGCAGTCTGAAAATGTATGGCGTCAGGCAGATAAGTATGGCGTTCCGAGAATGGCTTATGTAAATAAAATGGACATTATGGGCGCTGACTTCTTTAATGTTGTCAACATGATGAAGGACAGATTAAAATGTAATCCGGTTCCCATTCAGCTCCCTATCGGTGCTGAAGATACTTTTAAAGGTATTATCGATTTGGTAAATATGAACGCAGTTATTTACTATGATGATTTGGGCAAGGACTACAGAACAGAAGAAATTCCTGCAGATTTGAAAGATCAGGCAGAAGAATATCATACCGCGTTGCTGGAAGCATGCGCGGAAACAGATGAAGAATTGATGGAAAAATTCTTTGAAGAAGGCACGCTTTCGGTTGAAGATATGAAAAAAGCAATCCGTATAGGAACGATCAATGGTACAATGATTCCAGTTCTTTGCGGAACGTCTTATCGCAACAAGGGCGTTCAGCCCCTTTTGGATGCCATCATAGATTACTTGCCTTCTCCGCTGGATATTCCTGCAATTAAAGGTGTAAACCCGGATACCGAAGAAGAGGAAGAAAGACCCGCAGACGACAGTGCTCCTTTCTCTGCATTGGCGTTTAAGATTATGACAGATCCATATGTAGGCCGTCTCACGTTCTTCCGTGTTTATTCCGGAACCACAATGTCTGGTTCTTATGTGTATAACTCTACAAAAGGCGGAAAAGAAAGACTCGGCAGAATTTTGCAGATGCATGCAAACCATAGAGAAGATATCGACCAGGTTTATTCCGGAGATATCGCTGCTGCAGTAGGTTTCAAAAATACAACAACCGGTGACACACTGTGTGACGAAAATCATCCCATAATCCTTGAATCTATGGAATTCCCGGATCCGGTTATTCGTGTTGCAATTGAGCCAAAAACGAAGGCAGGACAGGAAAAAATGGGTATTGCACTTGCCAAACTGGCAGAAGAAGACCCAACATTTAAAACGTATACCGATGAAGAAACCGGTCAAACCATTATTGCCGGTATGGGTGAATTGCATCTGGAAATCATTGTTGACAGACTGCTTCGTGAATTTAAAGTTGAAGCAAATGTTGGTAATCCGCAGGTATCTTATAAAGAAACCATTCGCAAGAAGGTAGAAGTAGAACACAAGTATGCACGTCAGTCGGGTGGTAAAGGTCAGTACGGTCATGTTAAGATGATTGTAGAACCATTAGAGCCCGGTACAGGCTATATCTTTGAAAGCAAAATTGTCGGCGGTGCTATTCCGAAGGAATACATTCCGGCAGTTGACGCGGGTATTCAGGGCGCTATGCAGACAGGTGTTCTGGCAGGATATAATGTTGTTGATGTTAAGTGCACATTGATTGACGGTTCATACCATGAGGTTGACTCTTCAGAAATGGCATTTAAGATTGCGGCTTCTATGGCGTTTAAAGAGGCTTGCCGCAAAGGTGATCCGGTTCTTTTGGAACCTATTATGCAGGTGGACGTTATCGTTCCGGAAGAATATATGGGCGATACGATGGGCGATTTAAACTCCCGCCGCGGACAGATCCAAGGTATGGAAGCACGTCAGGGTGCGCAGGCGATCTCTGCATTTGTTCCGCTTTCCGAAATGTTCGGATATGCAACGGATATGCGCTCCTTTACACAGGGCCGTGGCCAGTATACCATGACACCGAGCCACTTTGAACCTGTACCAAAGAGTATTATGGAAAAAATCGTTGCAGAACGCGCTAAAAATAATGACTAATATTTCCAAAAATACTTGCTTTTTTATGCAAAATCGTTTATACTAAAATCAACAATAAATCATTTTATGCTTTTTTAAAAAAAGGAGGAAAACTAAAATGGCAAAGGAAAAATTTGAAAGAAACAAACCCCATGTCAATATAGGTACAATCGGCCACGTTGACCATGGTAAGACATCTTTGACAGCTGCAATTACAAAGGTTCTGGCTATGAAAGGCCAAGCACAGTATGAAGCTTATGATCAGATCGATAAGGCACCTGAAGAAAGAGAAAGAGGCATCACAATTTCAACAGCACACGTTGAATATGAAACAGACAAGAGACACTATGCACACGTTGACTGCCCCGGACATGCTGACTATGTTAAAAACATGATCACCGGTGCTGCACAGATGGACGGTGCGATTCTGGTTGTTTCCGCTGCTGATGGCCCGATGCCGCAGACAAGAGAACACATCCTGCTTTCCAGACAGGTAGGCGTTCCTTATATCGTTGTATTCATGAACAAGAAAGACCAAGTTGACGATCCGGAATTGTTAGAATTGGTTGAAATGGAAATTCGTGAACTGCTCAACGAATATGAATTCCCGGGTGATGAAATTCCGATTATCGCAGGTTCTGCTCTCCAAGCATTGGAAAGCACATCCACAGACCCGAATGATGAAGTTTACAAACCGATCCTCGACTTAATGGATGCTGTTGATAATTATATCCCCACACCGGATAGAAAAGCAGATCTGCCGTTCTTGATGCCTGTAGAAGATGTATTCTCCATCACAGGCCGTGGAACAGTTGCTACTGGTAGAGTAGAAAGAGGCCAGCTCAAACTGAACGAAGAAGTTGAAATCGTTGGTTTGACAGACGAAGCAAGAAAAGTTGTTGTAACTGGTAGCGAAATGTTCAGAAAACTTCTGGACTATGCAGAAGCTGGTGATAACGTTGGTGTTCTCTTAAGAGGTGTTCAGAGAAACGAAATCCAGAGAGGTCAGGTTCTTGCAAAACCAGGTTCTATTCATCCGCATACCAAGTTTAAGGGTGAAGTTTACGTTCTGACAAAGGATGAAGGTGGTCGTCATACACCATTCTTTAACAACTACAGACCGCAGTTCTATTTCAGAACAACAGACGTTACAGGTGTTATTTCCTTGCCGGAAGGCGTTGAAATGTGCATGCCTGGAGATAACGTTACTATGGATGTTGAATTGATCACACCGATCGCTATCGAAGAAGGCTTGAGATTCGCTATCCGTGAAGGCGGCAGAACAGTTGGTTCCGGCGTTGTAACAGCAATTAACGCGTAAACTTGTATAAAAAAGTTTAAAAAGAAAAGACTTGCTCTTTTTGGGCAAGTCTTTTTTGTTTGTGCTAAAATTAAAATATAGATTTTAAATGCATTTTAAAAGAAAAAATTAGAGCAGAGCCATTGTACAGGTGGATGCTGCGGAAAAGAAAATTCAAAAATTATATATCAAAAAAACAGTTTATGATTGAAAGGAAAATGCGCGTACATTTGGTCTTTGCGCAGGCAGAACATTGTACTCTTGCAAAACATACTTTTAAATTTTGCCTTAGGAAAGGCAGGTTGAAGCGCTGCCGTAAACTGATTTCAACCTATCTTGTACGAAATACCTGTATTATTAAAAGGCGGAATTGGATTATCCAAAATGAAATGGAAAAATCACATTAAGTAAAACCGCAAAAAGTATCCCGATTATTCCCATCTGGACGGAGTCCTTAAGCGTGTTTGCTCTTAAAACAATAAATCCGATAATAAAAACGACCAGTTCTAAAGTGGAATAGGTTTCTAAGTAACCCCATCCATAAACAAAAGTTGTATTGAACAATACTGCCAGAATCAGTGCGGACAGTATAAGTGCCGGACGCCCTTTCCCTTTGGCATACCAACAGAGAAATGCTAAAAACGGAGAAAGTGCTGTGCAACCAAACCAGATAAAAGCGTAGCTTTTGGGGAAGAAGCCGGCTATATAGTTCGAGTATAAATAGTAACTTGCAACCATTCCTAAAAAGAACGCAAAAACATTAATGCCAGCTCGAACAGGCGTGCTGCTATAAATAGAGATACACAGCGCAAGTAATAACCAGATTGTGAAACGTCCCAGAAAATTGCTAATATCCAAATAGATGAACATAAACGGCAGCATGTTTATAGGCGTAGTATCCAAGAATTTTGCCAAAACACCCAAAGCTATGCCCAAGCATAAGATAGCAACGGTATTCCTAATTTTTTTAGTAAGAGCGAGTGTGTGTTGAACGATTCTTATATTATTCAAAAATTTATGCATAACCTCAATCTTTACATTTTAATTTCTCTTCAATATTGGGGAAATGTCTTTTTATTTAATCAAAACGTAATGTTTCTGCACCACGGGAAGGTGCCAAAAAGGCAAAAAAGCGGAAAAAGCAAAATTACAAAGCTTCTTCAATTGCTTTTGCCAATTGGTCCGGGCAGGAGGTAGATTTGAACCCACATTTTATGCCTTTTAAAATAGCAATCAACTCTTCAGGTGTTCTGCCTTCTGCAAGCTTGGCAACGCCTTGTGTGTTGCCGCTGCATCCACCTTCAAAAACGACATTTTTAACCAACCCGTTCTCAATATCAAAGTGAATCCCTCTGGAACAAACGTCTTTTGTCTTGTAATCGTAATGCATAAAATCAACCTCCTTAATGTTTTAAAATTTATCTTTAAAAGGCGTCTCTTGCCTTTTTGCAAGAGACGCCGCATGCATTTATTGTTTCTTATCAAAGTGTTTTTACTTGTTCTGTAAATAGCGCATCAAAACGGTCACAATTTCAGCTCTTGTTGCATGATCTGCAGGTGCCAGTCGATTTTCCCCTACGCCCTGCAAGAGACCTTTCCCAACAGCCCAGAGCAACGAATCTGTTGCCCAGTTCGATACGTCTTCTTTGTCAGCAAAAATATCAAGTGTGCCTGTGGTTGCAATATCACCATTTTTAAGTTTTGTGTAATTGTAAAGTATAACAGCGATCTGTTCTCTGGTGATTTCCTGGTCAGGGGCAAATAAGTTCTCTCCAACGCCTAAAACGATACCTTTGTCCGCTGCCCAAGCGACTGCTTTTTCATACCATGCACCGGCAGCAACGTCTGTAAACGGGCAAGCAGGGGCTTGCGGTTCGCCTTCTATGCGGTAAAGCAGCGTTACCATGGTACCTCTTGTCAAAGTCATATCCGGGGAGAAGAGGTTGTCACCTGTTCCGCTCACCAAATCGTTTTTCCAAGCGTAAAGCACGCCGTCATAGAACCAATCGCTCTCTTTTACATCCTCAAAATCCATCTTATCTTCGTCATCCGGCGTTGGTGGATTTACCGGCGTGTCTGGGTTATCGTCTTCGTTATCTTCTGCTGTGAATTTTGCATACAGCGTAATGGCACGTGTTATTTTTGTATTAAAGTCAAATTCGTTTGTAAATTCTTCATCGGTAAACCAGCCTTCAAAAATGTAACCTTCTTTTACCGGATCTTCCGGTTTTTCTATGGCTGTATTGCGCTCGACTTTTTGCGTTGTTTTGGCGCCGTCAACATTAAAAGTAACTGTGTAGGTTGCCACACCGCCAATATTACCGCCTGTAGTAGAAGCTCGCTCTATGGTAACATCTAAAACGCCGTTTAATACTTCACCAGGCAAGGTTTCAGGTGCTGTGTCTGTATAAACAGGCAGCAGGAGAACGTCTTCATTTAAAAGTAAAATCTTGCTTGTACCTGTGCGGAGCCCTCTAAATTTTATGGAGGCTAATGCTTTAAAAACAGCGTCATCTGCCGGGAATCCCTTTTCGTATGAGGTAAAACTAAATGTATAGGTGCTATATTCTGTTGTGGTTTGCGTATCTGGATCGGTGATGCTTCTTTTTTCGGTTTGTTTTCCGTTTGTTAAGCTATAACCTGTTGTTTCCGCAAGATTTTGTCCCGATTCGTCTATAGGCTCTACATAATTTGCATCATATAAAACTGTAAATTCGTATGTGTTTAAAAGTGTATCATTCAGCGCCAATGCGTCTGCGCCAAAATACACCGAAAAGGTTTCGTTTGTCTTAATTGTGACAGCGCTGGCTGAACCGTCTTGGTTACCGTAAATAGATGTGTTTATTGTATCTGCAGCTACTGCATTTGTTATGAAACAAAAGAGTAATAAGAACACAGAACATATTGCAATCGCCTGTTTCAGGCTTCTCATATGTATCACTCCTTATCTTTTTCGAATAAACTACTTATATTATAGGATAAATTACAGGAAAAAGCAAGTTTTTTTTACATATTTGCATAACATTTTTTTTTGCGTTTAAAATAAGAAAACAGGGAGGCGGGAAAATGGCAGTTTCACTGATCAGAAGTGTGATTTTATATTTTGTAGTGGTTGTGCTTTATCGTATTATGGGAAAACGTCAAATTGGTGAATTGCAGCCAAGCGAATTGGTGCTTGCGATTATGATTTCCGATATTGCATCGGTACCCATGCAATCGGTTTCTACCCCTCTTGTAAGCGGTATTGTACCCATCATTATGCTTATGAGTGCAGAGGTTATTTTATCCTTTGTTGCGCAAAAAAGTCATAAAATGCGAAAAGTGATTACGGGTGAAGCCAGTCTGATTATCTCAGAGGGAAAGTTAATCGTTTCGGAAATGGAACGATTGCGGTTCAACATTGATGATTTATTTGAACAGCTGCGTAATAACGGACAGTTTGATATATCTCAGATTGCTTTTGCTGTGCTGGAAACGAACGGGAACTTAAGCATTTTACCAAAAGAGCAATATCGGCCTGTAAATATGCAGGACCTTGATTTAAAGCCTAATACAGCGTCTTTTCCGTCAAACATCATTAAAGACGGAGAGCTGGACGAGCAGGCACTTTATCGCATCGGAAAAGATATAAATTGGCTGCATGCACAGCTGCGAAAAGAAAAAATAGGGAAAATCAAAGATGTGTTTTTGCTGTGCGCTGATACAAACGGTGTTACATTCGTACAGAGAAAGGGCGTGTAAACTTTTGAAAACATTTATCGGAACGATGGTACTTTTAGGGGTGCTGATCGGCTCTATTATTGTATACGACTGGATTCTTGCAAATAAAGAACAAAATTTTGATGCGCTTGCCCAAGGTCTGCAACAGGCAATCACACAGCAGGAATTGGAGGAAGCAAATAATTACATTACAAAAATGGAAGAAAATTGGAATACGACAAGGAATATGTTAATGGCGTTTTCGGAACACGAAGATTTGAATAACGCCGAAGAAAGGCTGAAAAATTTAAGAAGTGCTTATGTATACAAGGATTGGCAGGAGATGTATAAGGAATTAGAAGTGTTTCAGATGCTCTTAAAAAATGAATTTGAAAGCGCAAAGCCGACCCTTACAAATATTCTTTAAACTGTTGCTTTTTCGATAGATTTATGGTATACTAAATAAGAATTCCGAAGAAAACCCGACGGGTTATAGGTTGGAGGGGATGGAATGACCAAGAAAATTTTGATTGTTGACGATGAAAAAGCCATTGTAGATATTTTAAAGTTTAATCTTATGCGGGAAGGATACCAAACCATAGAGGCTTATGACGGTGAAGAAGGCTATCATAAAGCTATAGAGGAAAAGCCGGACTTGATCTTGCTGGATGTGATGCTTCCTTCTATGCCGGGTTTTGACGTCTGTAAAAAAATCCGCGAAAAAAGTGCGGTGCCCATTATTATGCTGACTGCAAGAACAGATGAAATTGATAAAGTTTTGGGGTTGGAACTGGGTGCAGATGATTACATAACGAAGCCTTTCGGCATCCGGGAGGTTATGGCACGCGTAAAAGCAAATCTGCGCAGAAATGCGTTAGACGTGGCGGAAGAAAGCAATGGAGAAATTTTACATTTCGGAAACCTGACGATTGACATTGGCAAATATGAGGCCTCCAAGAACGGACAGGTTTTGGAATTGACGCTCCGCGAATTTGAGTTGCTGAAATTTTTGGCAAGCCAGCCGGAAAAGATATTTTCACGTGAAGTTTTGTTGGAAAAAGTTTGGGGCTATGAATATTTGGGAGATGTACGCACAGTAGATGTAACCATTCGAAGGCTGCGTGAAAAAGTAGAGGATGACGCCAGTGAACCCGCTTTTGTTATGACGAAACGCGGGGTAGGTTATTATTTTAATAGCAAAAAGAAAGGATAATGGGATGCAGTACAAAGAATTTACAAATGCGGTCAGGAGTGCGTCTGTTTACAAGACACCGCTATATAAAGCAAGGCTTGTTACAACCATTCGCGATATGTTTGATTCCAGTACGGAATTGTTTGCAGAACGCACAGCTTTTTTAGTAAAGCAGCAGCATAATCAGCCTTACAAAGAAATAAAATATGCAGATTTCAGACGGGATGTATATGCGCTGGGAACGGCGTTTTTCGCGCTGGGCTTAAAAGACAGAAAAATTGCCGTAGTAGGCGAAAACCGGTACGAGTGGGCAATTACTTACCTTGCAGCAGTCTATGGTGTTGGTACGATTGTACCGCTTGACAAGGAATTGCCCGAAGAAGAACTTGCTTATCTTATGCAAAGAGCAAAAATTTCTGCTGTGGTATATTCAGATAAAATGCGCAAAAAATTCCCCAATCTGTTTGGAGAAACGGATGCATATATTTGTATTAACATGGATGATGATACGGCAGACGTTTCCATTCAGCAATTGATTGACAAGGGTAATATGCTTCTGAAACAAGGAATGGATGATTTTGTACAGGCAAGACCAAAGCCCGAAGATGTCAATATTTTGTTGTTTACGTCCGGAACAACCGGATTAGCAAAAGGCGTTATGCTTTCGCACAGAAATATTGCCGAAAATTTGATGAATATGGTCACCTTGTGTCATATTACGCCCGAAACCCGATTTTTCTCCGTGTTGCCGCTGCATCATACATATGAATGCACTTGCGGTTTCCTTTGCCCGATTTATTGCGGCGCTTCTATTGCTTATTGCGAAGGTTTAAAATATATAGTAAAAAATATGCAGGAAGCGCAGCCTACTTATTTTCTGGCAGTACCGCTCATTGTGGAATCTATTTATCGCCAGATTTGGAATGGGATCCGCAAAAAAGGAAAAGAAAAAGTCATTAAGAAAGCAATTCGTGTTTCTAATTTCCTTCTAAAAATAGGCATAGATTTGCGAAAAACTATTTTTAAGGAAATTCATGCCAATTTAGGCGGAAAAATGTTTATGTTTGTTTCAGGCGCAGCCGCGCTTGATCCGCAGATCATACAGGGGATGCGCGCGTTTGGGTTTAATGTGATTCAGGGGTATGGAATGACAGAATGTTCGCCTATAGCGGCGGTCAACCGCGATGTGTACTTTAACGATGCTTCAGCCGGCTTGCCGCCTATTGAAGTGGATGCCAAGATTGATCAGCCCAATGAGGATGGGATCGGAGAGATTTTGATTAAAGGTGAAAACGTTATGGTTGGCTACTTTGAAGATGAAGAAGCAACGCGCAAAACCATCGTAGACGGATGGCTGCATACCGGAGATATGGGCTATATAAACGAGCAAGGGTTTATCTTTATTACCGGACGTCTTAAAAATGTGATTGTGACTGAGAATGGTAAAAATGTTTATCCGGAAGAGGTAGAAACGTATCTGCAGAGAAATGAATTTATACAGGAATGTATGGTATATGCCGAAACAGACGCGTTAGGTAATGAAACGGTTATTTCTGCGCACATTTATCCTGATTTTAACGCGGTTGCTAAAACACTGGGCGATGATTATACGGAAGATCAACTAAAAGAGTTAATTGGCGCGCAGATTAAGATTGTAAATAAGCAGATGGCACCTTACAAAAAAGTGCAGCAGTTTGATATACGGCACGACGAATTTATAAAAACGACCACCAAAAAGATTAAGCGATTCGCTAATTAAAAGGGAGTCTATAGTATGTGCAAAATGCGGTATGCTGTGTGCACAGCGTTTGTTTTGATGTTTTTGATTTGTATGGAACTTTCAGCTTTGGCTCAAGGGTATATTTTAAATGCGACAGACAAAATAGCCTGCCCTGGTGTAACCCCGTTATATGAAGAAGCCGGACTTTATTATACAGAGCAAATAACGCTTGCAGAACAATTGTTGCAGGCGGGATACATAAAAAGCTATTGCGAAGATATTCTGGTTTCGATTGACAGTGCACAGACAAAGGTGCAGCAGGCGGGTGGCTGGTGGTATTTTACCGAGCCTGAACTACAAGCGCTCCCTTTATTCGGGCTTACCGGAAAAGGAGTGACCGTAGGCATTATTGATTCTGGTATTTCTGACCATCAGGATATCCCTATGCAGCAAATTATAGCATATCGAAATATTGCAGATCCGGAAAACGGGGACATTACCGATACTTTCGGCCATGGTACCGGAGTGGCCGGGCTGATTTGCGGCCAGGGTGAAATTGGAAGCGGTGCATGCGGCGTTGCGCCGGATGTCAATTTGGTAATTGCAAAGTGCATTGAGCAGGAACAAACAAAAATGTCTGATGTGATAGCAGCGATTGCTTATTGCGTAGCGCAAGGGTGCGACGTGATGAATCTTTCCTTAGGCACAGAAGCGGCGGTGGATCCTGCACACCCGGTATTGCTGAGCATGCAGAAGGCTGTTGATGCAGCCGTTGACGCCGGATGTATTCTGGTCGCGGCGGCCGGGAATAATGGTTCAGATCTAAATGAAGAAGATTTTATTTCTTATCCTGCAGGACTCAAAAATGTTATTGGAGTCGGGAGTTTGCAAAGCGGTATGCTGCATGCGAGCAATTCGCAAAAGAACAATTCTGTTTTTTTGTCTGCGCCAGGTATAAATGTATGGATAGCGGATAGCTTCTCGCAAAACGGATATATGCTTGGCAGCGGCACTTCTTATGCTGCACCTATTGTGTCCGGATTGGTGGCGCTGATTAAACAAATTTACCCGGATGCCGGCGTTGAACAAGTGCAAGAAATATTAAGGCAAATTTGCGTGGATAGAGGACCTGCGGGGTATGATATTGCGTATGGGTATGGTGCAGTTAGCGGAAGAAATCTTGCAATTTGTCTGCGGCAAACAGATTTTTGGATAACTCAAGACGAAAATAACGTGTTTGCAGCGAATTTAAGCGGAGATCGCACCGTGCAGTTTGTGCAGGCAGAATATGAGGGCGCACGTAATGTAAATAACAGGCTGCAAATTTTAAATATGCCGGATATGACAACCCAGCAGTTTCCGGTATATGAAAGCAGGACGCAAAAACAAAAGTTTTTTTTCTGGGACAGTACAAACTTAATACCCCTTGCTGCGCATGTAGATTGGGTAAGCAATTAAATTTATATACAAGTTGTGTTCTGAAAATCCTTGTTTAAAAGGAAAGCCATTTAGAATGCAGAAGGAGGAACAATGAAGAATACCGAAAAGACAATGGAAAAAATTGTAGCGCTTTGTAAAGGAAGAGGATATGTATATCCCGGCTCAGAAATTTATGGCGGCCTCTCCAACACATGGGATTACGGTCCTTTGGGCGTAGAGTTTAAAAATAATGTCAAGAAGGCATGGTGGAAAAAGTTTATTCAGGAATCGCCCTATAATGTGGGATTAGACGCGGCAATTCTGATGAATCCGCAGACATGGGTTGCTTCAGGACATGTGGGCGGCTTTTCAGATCCGTTGATGGATTGCAAAGAATGTAAGGCGCGTTTTCGCGCAGATAAATTGATTGAAGACGCGGCAGGCATTTCTGCAGACGGTTGGACAGATGCGCAGATGGAACAATATATTCAGGAACACAATATTGCATGTCCGGAATGCGGGAAAAGCAACTTTACAGGTATTCGGAAATTTAATTTGATGTTTAAAACTTTCCAGGGCGTAACAGAAGATTCTAAATCCGAGCTGTTTTTGCGTCCTGAAACGGCACAGGGAATTTTTGTAAATTTTAAAAACGTACAGCGGACAACGCGTAAAAAAGTGCCGTTTGGCATAGGGCAGGTTGGAAAATCTTTCCGAAATGAAATTACGCCCGGAAACTTTACTTTCCGTACCCGCGAGTTTGAACAGATGGAACTGGAATTTTTCTGCAAACCCGGAACGGATATAGAATGGTTCCAGTACTGGAAAACATATTGTAAAGACTTTTTGCTTTCATTAGGTATGCAGGAAGAAAATATCAAACTACGCGATCATGCAAAGGAAGAACTCTCCCATTACTCAAACGCGACAACAGATATAGAATATTTATTCCCGTTTGGATGGGGTGAACTCTGGGGCATTGCAGACCGCACAGATTTTGACTTAAAGCAGCATGCAATGCATTCCGGCGAGTCTATGGAGTATATGGATCCAATCACGAATGAAAAGTATGTACCATATTGCATTGAGCCTTCTTTGGGTGCAGACCGTGTGGCGCTTGCATTTTTGTGTGAGGCATATGACGAAGAAGAAATTGCCGAAGGGGATACCCGTGTGGTTATGCATCTTAGTCCTGTGCTTGCGCCAATGAAAGCTGCGGTATTACCGCTTTCTAAGAAACTGAGCGAGCAAGCGGAAGCGCTGTATCAGGAATTATGCAAAAAGTTTACATGCGATTATGATGAAGCCGGCTCTATCGGAAAACGTTACAGACGGCAGGATGAAATTGGAACGCCGTATTGTATAACGGTAGATTTTGACTCGTTAGAAGATCATTGTGTTACAGTCCGCGATCGTGATACCATGGAGCAAATCCGCATGCCTATTGACGAGGTTGTGGCGTTTATCGAAGGGAAGATTGCATTTTAATGGAACCAAAAGACTATATTTTGACAGAGATACAGGGCGAATACGCAACCTTGAAAAATGTACAGAATGGCAATGAGGTGTTTATTGCGCTTTCTTTGCTGCCGTCGGGAGCAGACATCGGCTCCAAAGTACATTGGGAGTGTTTCGCCTATACCCTTGCAGAATAAACGAAATACGGGAAAATATAAGCATAACTGAATGAAAAAGGATAGAAGCGGATGAATCGCCTATCCTTTTTTATGTATATTACAAAGGAATCCGCGTGGTGATTTTACGCAAATCCGGCGTTTTTGTATACAAATTTTATTGCGTAAAACAGGAAGTGTGAGGATTGCTCTTGACACACATTTTAGCCGCATATATAATGAACCTAACATATCAGGAGGGATGATTATGCTGCTGAAAGAAGCAACAAAGGACCAATTAAAATATTTTGTTTTTTCCACCAGAAAAGAAATGGGAAAAAAAGCCGCAGCGGATATTGCGGCAAAAATGATAGAACTCTTAGAGCAGAAAAAAGAAATCAATATGATTTTTGCAGCGGCGCCGTCGCAGAATGAGATGCTTGAAAGCCTTACAGAAAATAAACAGATTCCATGGCAGCGCGTCAATGCATTTCATATGGACGAATATTTAGGTTTGCCGCATGCACATCCACAGAGTTTTTCTACTTACCTAAAACAGGCTGTTTTTGATAAAGTCCCGTTTCGCTCGGTGCAGTATATACGCGCAGACGCGGCAGATCCGCAGCAGGAGTGCGAGCGCTATGCGGCGTTGCTGAAAGCCTATCCTACAGATATTGTGTGCCTTGGAATCGGAGAAAACGGACATATTGCATTTAATGATCCTTGGGTTGCTGATTTTGAGGATAAACAGCTGGTTAAAATTGTAACATTAGATGATGTTTGCCGAATGCAGCAGGTAAACGACGGCTGTTTTGCATCAATTGAAGAAGTGCCAAAAACAGCCCTTACCCTTACAATACCTGCATTGACTTCTGCGAAGTTCATGTTTTGCACAGTTCCGGCAGAAACGAAAAGGAAAGCAGTAAACAGGACAATAAACCAAGATATATCTGAAGATTGCCCGGCTTCTATCTTAAGACGCCATCCACATGCCGTTTTGTATTGCGATGCGCAGAGCGGGCAGGATTTGCTGTAAGGAGTGGTTTTATGTTTCAGTTGGGTATTATTACAGATGAAGTTTCGCAGGATTTTGAGTTCGCACTGCAGTTTGCAAAAAAACATAACCTTGATTGTGTAGAACTGCGATCGGCATGGGAGAAAAATCCGTTTTCATTTACAGAATCCGATGTTCTAAAGATAAAAACGCTTATAGATAAATATCAGATGCCTATTGTTGCGATATCTTCCCCTTTTTATAAATGCGATTATTTTGATGCACAAGCAAAGAAAACGCATATTGCGGGATTAGAACGTGTTTTGGAATATGCCAAGATATTAAATGTTCCCTATATTCGCTGTTTTGATTTTTTCAGAGACGCGCGCGTTACACGAGAAATGATTCGGGAAGCCTATGCGGTGCCAATACAGCTTTGCAGGAAAGCAGATCGCATGCTTTTGATAGAATCAGAGCCTACCACCAACGCTTATGACTGTAAAACGGTGGCGGCGTTGGTAGAATGTATCGACAGTCCGTTTGTCCAAGCAATATACGAGCCTGGAAATAACATCTATAGTCCCACACAGGAAATACCTTATCCGGATGGCTTTCAGTATTTATCTAAAATTTTTAAGCATGTGCATGTGAAAGATGCAGTCAGACAAAACGGAAAGGCGGTCGGCGTTGCGATCGGCAGCGGCTTGGTAGATTATGCCGGAATAGTAAAAGCGCTTTTGCAGATGGATTTTACGGGCGCGGTTGTGTTAGAAACCCATTATAGGCCAGGAAAGACAATGGATGAAGCTGTTTTGAAGAATCCGTCGGGAAGTAAAATATCCGAAGGCGGAGAAGAGGCAAGTGAAATATGTATTCTTGCGTTGAAAAATATAATTAAGAAGGCCAAAGCAGGAGGTGTTGTAATATGCAAAAAAAGAAAAATGTAGCCATCATTGGGCAAGGCAGAAGCGGCCGCGATATCCACGGCACATATTTTTTGACCGAAGAAGCAAAAAAACAATATCAGGTTGTAGCAGTGGTAGATAAGAACGAAGCGCGCAGAAAAAGGGCAGAACAAGCGTTCAACTGCTGCGTATTTGAGGATTATAAGCAGCTTTTTAATATGCCGCAAATCGATCTTGTGGTAAATTCAACCTATTCATATGAGCATTTTCCCATTACAATGGATTTGCTTCATCATGGTTTTAATGTTGTAGTTGAAAAACCTTTTTCAAAATACGCAATGGAATGTGAGCAAATGGTACGCGCCGCCAAAGAACACGGCGTTATGCTTACGGTTTTTCAGCAATCCAGATTTGCACCGTATTATGAACGTATTAAACAAATCATAGAAAGCGGAAAATTAGGAACAATTCATGAGATTGTCATTTCGTTTTCCGGATTTGCGCGGCGCTGGGACTGGCAGTGTTCGCAGCGGTATTACGGAGGCGCATTGCTCAACACCGGTCCCCACCCGATGGATCAAGCGCTGGATCTTTTAAATACCGACGAGATGCCAACCGTATTTTCAAGTCTAAAAAATATAAATTCTGCCGGCGACGCAGAGGATTATGCAAAAGTGATCCTTACATATCCGGACAGACCTTTGATAGAAGTAGAAATCAATCCGGCAGACGCATATTCGGATTACACCTATAAAGTGAGCGGCAGTGCAGGAAGTTTAAAAGCAACGCAAAAAACGATAAAATGGAAATATTTTGACGAAAAACCGCTCCCCGATTTGGTTTTGGAATCTTTGACGGGAGAGGACGGCGTATCACCGGCATATTGCAGCGAAACGCTGGTTTGGCACGAATTTGAAGAAAATTTGGAAGGATCTGCTTTTGACAAAGGAACCGCTAAGTTTTATCAAAATGTTTATGCGCATTTAACAGAAGGCAAACCGCTTATAATCAGACCGGAAAAAATCCTGCAGCAAATACGCGTGGCAGAGCTTATACACGCGCAAAATCCTGCAGATATGAAATTTTAGCAGGGGGCAGAAAAATGTTTAAAGTTGCAATTTTAGGAACCGAAAATAGCCATGCCTGGCATTTTGCGGGTGCATTGAAAGGAATAAACGGCGGAAAACTGTTTGAAGATATAGACCTGATCGGGGTTTATGGAGATCCTTCTGCAGAGGATGCGCAAAAAGGCAATGCGGAAATTTTAAAAGTAAGCGCATGTCATCAGTTTGCCGCGCATTATAATGATTTTTTAGATAAAGTCGACGCGGTTCTGGTAACGGCGCGGCATGGAAAAAACCATCTGAAGTATGCAAAATCTTATATTGAAAAGGGGATACCGGTTTGGATAGATAAACCCATTACAGCAAGCACGGAAGATGCGCTTACGCTCGCAAGGCTAATTAAGACGTATCGCACGCCGGTTTGCGGTGGTTCTTCACTAAGTTATGCCCAAGAAATCCAAAAGCTTGCACAATATGTGAAAGAAAACAAGTCTTCAGTATTAGGGGGGCATTTTACCGCGCCGATAAGTATGGAAAATGAGTACGGCGGGTTTTGGTTTTATTCACAGCACCTTGCGCAAATGATTATAGAAGTGTTTGGAACGGATATTAAAAGTGTTTCAGCGCAGAAACAGGACAAAGGTGTTCACGCGGTTTATCGTTATGATGGTTTTTGCGTAACAGCGTTTTATGGCACAGGATATACGGCTGCCGTATATCAGGGCGGATACGATGCGGTGAGCTATACCATTATCTTAGGAAACAATTATTTCCTGCCGGAGCTGCATGCGTTTTATCAAATGCTGAAAACCGGGAAGGGTGTAAGCAGTCTGAAAGATTTTATTGCACCGGTTTATTTGATTGAGGCAACAATAACGGCTTTTGAAGAAAATAGAGAAGTGGATATTTGCATTCCGGAGATATAAAGGGGAATTCAGAAATGATTGCGCTAAAAAACGGTACAGTAGTAACCGGCGGGGAGTCATTTCCCGCACATGTATATATAAAAGACGGAAGTATTTTTGCGGTGACCCCCAATGATCTTTTGGCAGAAACCGAGATAGACGCAACTGGATGTATTGTTGTGCCGGGATTTATTGACATACATACGCATGGAGCGGGAGGAAGCGATTTTTTAGACGGAACGGTGGATGCATATCTTACAGCGGCAAGGGTACACGCCATGCACGGCGCGACCAGTATTGTGCCAACCCTTACTTCTGTCAGCACGGAAAAAATAAAGCAGGCGATGCCTGTCTTTGACGAGGCAAAAAAGGAAAACCGCGCAGGGGCGACGCTTTTAGGCCTGCATTTGGAAGGCCCGTATTTTGCGGTTTCGCAAAAGGGCGCCCAGGAAGAGCGGTTTATACATCCTTTTGCAAAAAAGGAATATGAAGAAATTCTATTATGTGCGGGCGGAAGAATTATAAGGTGGAGTGCCGCTCCGGAGCTGGAAGGCGCAGAGGATTTTGTTAAAGCTTTAAGAGAAAGGGAAATTTTGGCGTGTATCGGGCATACGGATGCCTCCTGCCAGCAGACGCTGCAAGCAATCACATCGGGGTTTTGTCACATTACCCATTTATATTCTTGTATGCGTGGCGTACATAGAGTGCGCGGATACCGACAGGGCGGTGTCGTAGAGGCGGCTTTTTTAAATGATGAGGTTACTGTGGAGATCATTGCAGATGGGGCGCATTTGCCGGCAGAGCTGCTGCAGCTTGTCTATAAGATAAAGGGACCTGAAAAAATCGCACTGATTACAGATTCAATGCGTGGTGCCGGCATGCCGGAGGGGCCAAGTGTGTTAGGCTGTATTTCAGATGGACTGCCTGTAATTATAGAAGACGGTGTTGCGAAGATGCTGGATAGAACCGCGTTTGCGGGAAGTGTCGCAACTTGTGATACATTAGTAAAAAACATGGTGCATTTGGCAGGTGTTCCGCTGCCGCAAGCTGTTCAAATGGCATCCCAGACGCCTGCGGCAATTCTTAAGCTCTCTTTAAAAGGGCAAATTAAGGAAGGGTTTGATGCAGACATTGCTGTTTTAGATCAAGATTTAGCGGTAAGAAAAACTTTTATCGGCGGGGAAGTGGTTTATGATGGATAAAAAACTTTCAATTTATCGCGACTCGCTTTCGCCCGTCATAATATATCATAATAAAAATGAACGGCCTTATGTGGATATTCCGCATTTGCATAGCCAATATGAAATATATTACAATATTGATGGTGCAAAAGGCTTTTTTGCAGACAAAAAATTTTTTATATGTACCGGGTATGATTTGTTTTTGATACCGCAAACCTGTGTGCATAAAGTGATTGTAAGCCCTGGAGCCGTTTATGAAAGATGTATCTTAAATATTGATACCAAGATTATTGACGCGATCAATGCAACACCGCATTTAAACAGGCCCTTAAGCTGGTTAGTGGGGTATCCGTTCCCGCAAAAAGTAAATTTAGATACGGATGCGCATACGCAATTTCTGAATCTCATTGACGGCTATAATCAGTTAAAGAATCCATTAAAACAGTATGCGGCGCTGATTGAAATTTTATCTTTTATCGGCGGATTTTTTTCGCCTGCAAGACCGCTTCCTGCAAAAGATGCGCCGCCGCAGTCTATTGCGGAAAAGGCGCTTGTTCTCATGGAAGAGTATTTTAAAGATATGAAAGTTTCTGATCTGGCAGAAAAATTGTTCGTAAATGAAGGGTATTTAAGTAAATTATTTAAAGATGCGTTTGGAATTACACCAGCCAATTACTTGATTGTGAGAAAAATCGCAGAAGCTAAAAAATATTTGTATATGGGCGCTTCTGTTAAAGAGGCTTGTTTTTTGTCCGGATTCGGCAATTATTCTAATTTTATACGGACATTTAAAAAATTTGAAGGCTGTTCGCCGGGCAATTTGGAAAAACTGACAGATCCGCTGTAAGCGTATACCGGCTGCATCTTCATATAAAAGCAGAACATAACGAAAAAATACATAGAGCGCAGGCGTTTACCCATGCTCTATGTATTTTTTTATAGACTATATGCTTATAATGTCAATCTTCGTTTTTATGCGTACAACCGTATTGTTGCGAAAAGTTAGTCTGTAAAGCATTGCGTCCAGTAGTACTTATAGCCGCTGCCTGACTGGTAAAGACCAATGCCCATTTTGTTAAAGTTTGCATTTAAAATGTTCTTTCTGTGTCCTTCAGAATTCATCCAGGAATTTACCACCTGTGCGGGTGAAGTCTGACCAACAGCAATATTTTCAGCAGCTGTACGGTAGGATATGCCCTGCGCTTTCATTCTGTCAAATGGTGAAAGTCCATCTGGATTTGTATGCGAAAAGAAGTTTCTGTCCGACATATCTTTGCTGTGCGCATATGCAACTGCACTTAAGGTGCTGTCCAGGACAAGTGCGGAAAGCCCTTGCTTTGCTCTTTCCTGATTAACAAGCGACAGAACCTCCTGTGCATAGCCGTTTTGCGTATCAGGAGACTGTTCCTCTCCCGGCTGCTCTGTTTCCGGTACGTCAGGTGTTTCCGGTACGTCAGGTGTTTCTGCCTCGGGCGCATCTGGCACTTCTGTTTCTGGCTGCTCAGGCAGTTCGGTTTCGGGCTGCTCTGTGTCCGGGGATTGTGTATCACCCCAGATATCTAAGCACCAGAATTTAAAAACAACTGAGTCGGACGGCTTTTGATATTGACCGTTGCCAAAAACATAATGGAACCACGGGTTAGCTCTTACTGTGTCAGTAGATGCTTTCGTTAAAGATATACCACTTATCAGTATACAAGCGGTAAGAGTTCCTGCTACAAATTTTTTCATGCTTGTCATTCCTTTCTTTCCCTCTTACCACGCCTTCACATGTAATTATACAGGATTTGCCGCCAGATTGCAATGTTAAGTATTACAAGATCTGGGCAATGCTGGTGCCCGGATAATATTTCTGCAATATTTCCATGTAAGACATGCCTTCATTTGCGTAAGCGTTTGCGCCTTGCTGACTCATGCCGACACCATGCCCGTAACCGTGTACTGTAAAAAGAAGACCGTTGTCTGTTTGGGTTACGGTAAAGGCTGCGGATCGCAGGTGAAGCAAAGTGCGGATTTGTGTTCCTTTAAATGTTTTTCCACCAATTGTAATTTCGGCAACACTGCCGCCTTCTGTTTTTTGTATGGTGCCAAGGCTCTTTTCATGAATGTTTAGTGTGGAAAAAAGTTCCTCCCAAGTAAAAGCGGCCGTACTTTCATATCCTTCCACCTTAGTGTCAACGGCGCTGTCAACAGATATAAGATATGGCACATTACCGCCCCACACATCCTGTGCATTCTCCGTTTTCCCGGAGGACATGGCATGGAAAACAGTGGTTGCGGCTTCTCCCTCGTAAATTAAAATTTGTCCTTTGGTGGCATTAGCGGCTTCCTTATAAATGTTTTTTGTCTGTTCATCCAGTTCGCCTTCATCCATTAAAAAAGCAGCACAATGCGTAGAGTCTGTACATACGGACGCACCTTTGTGTTCCGGTATTTCTTTGTCCGCCTTGCAGCAGGTGTAACTGCGGATTGCAACCGCTTGCGCTTTTAGTGCTTCCTCATGAAAGCTTGCCGGCATTTCACGTGCCATGCATCGCCATACGTATTCTTCCAAAGGCATTTCAGAAACCGTATCGCTTTTGTGATTGTACACAGATATTGTGGCACTATATTCAATTTTAATTTCTTGTTTTGGTGGTGAAAGTTCCTGCAAAGCCAGCAACAACACAGCAAGCAAAATGCAAAATATAATACACAGACTTGCATTTTTCATATACAGCCTTCTTTCTTGTTGTTTTAAAAAGTTTATAAATACTTGACAAATGGTAAAAAACGGTATATACTAAAATAACATATAGTGAATAATTTTAAAAAAGAAATTGCGAAAAGGAGGCACCTTCATGCGTACAAATATGCAGGCGTATGCGGAAGAAGATAAGCAATTTATTCGTCAGCTCATCGAAATTACCGAAAAAACAAATTACATTCCCCCGGAATTATATAGCAATTACAATGTAAAACGCGGTTTGCGCAATGCGGACGGTACGGGTGTTTTGGTTGGATTAACGGTTATCGGTGAAGTACATGGCTATATTATTGAGGAATCTGACCGTCTTCCAACCAAAGGGCGGCTGCTTTATCGCGGCATTGATATGGAGGATATTGTAAAGGGATGTCAACGCGAAGGCCGCTTTGGATTCGAAGAAACCTGCTACTTGATTTTATTCGGTATACTGCCTACAAAATCACAGTTAGACGAATTTACACAATTGCTCAATAGACTTCGCAATCTTCCGGATGGGTTTGTGGAAGATATGATCATCAAGGCACCTTCTAATAATATTATGAATAAGCTTGCAAGATGCGTGCTTGCATTATATTCATATGATGAAAATCCGGATGATTTGTCTATAGAAAATGTTTTGCTGCAATCTTTAAATTTAATTGCAAAATTTCCTGCCTTGATTGCAAATGCATATTCCGTTAAAAGACGTTTTTATGACAATGACAGTTTGGTAATTCATGCGCCGCATCCCACACTCAGCGCAGCAGAAAACTTTTTATATATGCTGCGGCCGGATCATCAATATACGCGGTTAGAAGCAGAACTGTTGGATCTTTGTATGATTCTGCATGCAGAGCACGGCGGCGGAAATAATTCTGCCTTTACGACACATGTGGTTTCTTCTTCGGGCACCGATACTTATGCAGCAATCAGTTCGGCAATTTGTTCTCTGAAAGGACCTAAGCACGGCGGTGCCGCAACGACTGTTGCAGCAATGTTTAAAGAAATAAAAGAAAATGTGGCAGATTGGGAAAGCGAGGAACAGGTAGACGAGTATATAACGAAAATTATTCGTAAGCAGGCATTTGATAAGACCGGACTGGTTTATGGAATGGGGCATGCTGTTTATACTTTGTCTGACCCACGTGCCGTTTTGCTTAAGGAGAAAGCACGTGATTTAGCAGAGTCTAAAGGACGGAGCAAAGAGTTTGCACTTTATGAATTGGTAGAGCGTATTACGCCTTTGGTGTTTAATCGAGAACGTAAGTCCAGCAAGGTAATGTCAGCCAACGTCGATTTTTATTCAGGCTTCGTATATGAAATGCTCGGTATTCCTATGGATTTATTTACACCGCTTTTTGCAATGTCCAGAATCGTGGGCTGGTGCGCACATCGAATGGAAGAATTGATTTCCGGCGGCAAAATTATGCGGCCGGCTTATAAGAGCATTGCGCATAGAAGCCAGTATGTTTCGCTTGAAACAAGAGATGATCATGTGCATCCGGACGAAGAATAAAGAATAAAAGGTCTGTTTGTTTGTACAAACGGACCTTTATAGTATAATTTTAGATATATTGTAAGTATATTTTCATTGACAAATGGGATAAACTATATTAAACTATAAATAAAATGGGGGCGTAAAGGTTTCGACGGGGATAGAGAACCCGTTGCAGCAAGTAGTTGGGCGGAGCAACTTTAAAATCCGCAATTTTAAAATTAAACGCTAACGATAATTTAGCTTACGCTGCCTAATTAAGGCAGCCGTTCTCCTTCTGTTACCGCAGCAGAAGAGCAGAGCGTCAGATATGCGGTGAACGTGTGTATGCTAAGCTTTGCGCATACCACGCATTATGAAGCTACCAATGGAAAAGCTTTGTTTATGGTGCTTTTCCGGCGGGAAAACAGAACCATAAACTAAACTTGTAGAAACAGCGGCGGACATGTTTTCGGACGGGAGTTCGACTCTCCCCGCCTCCACCAAACGTGTATTGGACGAACACCTACTTCTTTAGCGGCGGCTTTGCCGTCAAGGTGATGTTCTGATACGAAACAGAAACCGCCATCTTAGATGAAAGTCTAAGGTGGCGGGTTTTGTTATGTCCGCACATTCGTTAATTGCGCTTTCCTTTGTTACAATACAGGCAAAGGAGGATTCGATATGCGA
>CALXJH010000172.1 GCA_944388555.1 uncultured Clostridia bacterium | reverse complement strand
AGGAGCTGGTCAATTTAACAAAGGAAGCTTTTGATGTTGCGGATATCTACCGCATCCCCGTTATGATCATGGGAGACGGTATGTTAGGCCAGATGATGGAGCCGATCGAATTTGGCGCCTATACACCCAGAAATATTCCGGAAAAAACCTGGGCAACAACTGGTACAAACGGCAAGCGTCCACACAACGTTATCAATTCTCTGTACATAACGCCTTCCGTATTAGAAGATTTAATCAGAAAAAGACAGGAAAAATACAAAATAATTAAGCAGCAAGAAGCAAGGTATGAAACCTACCAACTGGAAGACGCCGAAATTGTTGTTACCGCTTATGGTATCACTTCCAGAATTGCACAGACCGCTATCCATAAAGCACGTGAAAAAGGTATTAAAGTGGGTATGATTCGTCCCATTACACTCTGGCCCTTCCCCGAAACTGCGTATCGCAGTCTGAATCCGCAGCAGGTTAAAAAAATCCTATGTGTGGAAATGAGCACCGGTCAGATGATTGAAGACGTTAAACTTGCGTTAGACTGCCGTATCCCTGTTGCGTTTTACGGCAGAACAGGCGGTGTTGTTCCGACACCGGATGAAGTTCTCGCGCAAATCGAACAAATCGCAAACGCGTAATAAAATATAGCTGCGCTTTCCTGCCCACAGAAAAGCGTATACTGGGCTGTTTCTATATTCCTTGTGGGCAGAAAGGCTGGTAATTTAAACATGGAACAAGTATTTAAAAGACCGCATGCTTTGGTGGATATTTCCCAACATTATTGTCCCGGCTGTGGTCACGGTATTATACATAGATTGGTTGCAGAAGTAATCGATGAGCTGGGTATTGAAGGCAGTACCATTGGCGTCGCGCCGGTTGGATGCGCTGTTTTTGCGTATGACTATTTTGAATGTGATATGCAGGAAGCTGCGCACGGCAGAGCGCCTGCAGTTGCAACGGGTATTAAACGTGTACACCCAGATAAAGTTGTTTTTACCTATCAGGGAGACGGCGACTTAGCCGCAATCGGTACGGCAGAAACGGTACACGCTGCTGCAAGAGGAGAAAACATAACGGTTATTTTTATTAACAATGCCATCTATGGCATGACCGGCGGGCAAATGGCGCCCACTTCTATTATGGGACAAATTACACAAACAACCCCCTATGGCAGAACGCCGGAAAACCAAGGGTATCCAATTCGTGTCTGTGAAATGCTTTCTACTTTAGACGGCGTTGCGCTTGCACAAAGAACCACCATCAATAACGTAAAAGCCATCAAGCAGACAAAAGCCGCAATTAAAAAAGCTTTTGAAAATCAAATCAACAAAAAAGGCTTCTCGATTGTGGAGGTTGTTTCCACCTGTCCTACAAACTGGGGAAAAACACCTGTTGAAGCTATGAAATGGCTGGAAGAAAACATGCTCCCTGTATATCCGCTGGGCGTATATAAAGATAAGGAATAAGGAGGCCTCTTTATGACACATGAAATCTTAATATCCGGTTTTGGCGGGCAAGGAATTTTGTTTGCCGGAAAGCTCCTGGCATATGCGGCAATGCTGGAAAATAAACAAGTTTCCTGGCTTCCTTCCTATGGTCCGGAAATGCGAGGAGGAACGGCAAACTGTTCCGTTATTATATCGGATTCGCCTATTTCCTGCCCGCTCGTAACCAACCCCACTGTTTTGATTGCTATGAACAGTCCATCTATGGATAAATTTGAATCCTGCGTAGTTGAAAAGGGGTGCATTTTCGTTGACGCTTCTCTCGTCGACCAGCCATTTTCACGTACAGATACTTCTAACTTTGCTATCCCGTCTACAAAATTGGCCGACGACTTAAATGCCGTAAAACTTGCAAATATGGTTCTGTTAGGAAAAGTACTCCGCGAAATGGAGCTTTTACCATTTGAAAGCGTTCTGGAAGCATTATCCAAAATTGTACCTTCTTCTAAACCAGACCTTCTCCAAATCAATAAAAAAGCATTGGAAACAGGGTATAACGCTTAATTTTATGTGAGGGATCAATAATGAAAGCAAGTAACTCAAAATCTAACAAAGTGCAAAACCGTAATGTTATATTAAAAATGATTGCTTTAAAAGCGCCTATCTCCAGGGTTGAACTTTCTGCCTTGTCTGGGCTTTCCAAAATGTCTCTTACCAACATTATCAGTGAATTTAAAGAAGAAGGTCTGGTTTTTGAAACCGGAATCGACAGTTCTGCTTCTGGTAAGCGCAAACCCATTCTTTTGGACTTGGTTGACGGTGCCATCTGCAGCATTGGCATACATATCACCCGCAGTTTTATAGATGGCTGTCTTGCTGACATAAAAGGTTCTATTCTTTTTTCAAAACGCGCGGAAATTACGGGCAATCTGCAATCAAAAGATTTAATCGACCTGATTTTAGACCTGATTAAAACAATTCATAATTTATCAACGCATAAAATAGTGGGAATCGGTATTGCGTCTATGGGCCCCCTGGATCTGAAAAAAGGTATGATTCTAAACCCGACAAATTTCTACGGTATTGAAAATGTTCCGATAGTAGATATTGTGAAAAAAATCTATCCGGATTTGCCGGTCTTTTTATGCAAAAATACGAACAGCGCTGTGCTGGCCGAAAAATATTACGGCACGGATAAAGCAATCAAAGATTTTGCGTATATCGGTGTATCCAAAGGTGTCGGCGGGGGCGCAGTGGTAAACGATCGCCTCATCATCGGCTCAGATGGATTTGCTTGTGAAATCGGGCATGTTTCTATCAATCCAAACGGGCCGCGCTGTTCCTGCGGCAATAAAGGCTGTTTAGAAATGTATGCAAACATCGGTGCGGCAGTTCAATATGCTGAAGAAAAATTAGACAACGGACAAAAGTCTATACTGCGAAAACCTGTTACTTACGAAAAAATTTTAAATGCCGCAAAAGAAGGCGACTTCGTCGCCGGCGCGGCGTTAGACGAACAATGCAAATATCTTTCCATCGGCGTCATCAATATGATCAATTTATTTGACCCGAAAGCGGTGATCATAGGAAATGAAATTGCTATGGGCGGAAATGAAATTATTCATCGCCTGCAAAAATATGTTTCGGATACCCCTATTTCTGTAAAGCATCACCATGTCGATATTTTCGTTTCTAAATTCTATGATAAAGCACCTTTGTTAGGCAGTGCAACTTTCGTTTTTGAAAATCTGTTTTTCTCTTAAACAAAAAAAGGGGGCTGAAGCCTCCTTTTTTATAAATTCTATTCGTTTATAACTTACCATCTTCACATGCTGCTGCACAATAATATATACTAACATAAATCCTATGCCTGCAAACCTTATGTGCACAGGCATATAAATTTTATCCATCATGATCTTGGGTAAATTGTAACTTAGGCTTTAGAAATACCCTCGCATTTCTGACCTGTAGGAAACGTTTCTGTCGGAGATATTTAAACCCACAGAACCACTTCTTAAAGCGCATTGCCCAAAATTTGCCCCTCTAAAATAAGTTCCGTATTGTCTGAATTGTTTTTCAATACAATTTTCACAGTATCGCCTTTAAGCGAAGCGATAGAAACCTTTATGTCTAATTCTGAAAGCGGGATGACAAACCGAAGATTTATTTTTTCTCTCCTCGCCTATACTCTTAACAGGTAAAACCGCCGTCTTTTCAAGTATATATTCCGTTTGCTCCCCGCAAACTATTTCTTCTGTGTTACTCATATCGGCCTTGAAATATTCAAAATCTGAAGATTTCCTATATGCGAACATAATTTTTTTGTATATCTTTAAATATACATGATAAAAAAAAAAAAATTCATATTCGCATTCGCTTTATGCTAATATGCTCTATTCTTTAAAAAGGCATTTTTCTGTAACTTCTAACGTCTTGTTACATAGGGGTTTGTTTTTGGGATAACATTCGCATCAAGCCTGCATCAAAAGTCTATGACGATACTGGTGCCCGCACGCTGCACGACTGCGGCATCGATGGCTTGGCAAAACACCCTTGTGAGCCGAGCATTTTTGTTTGATGATATAATCTTCTTGGTGCTGATTATTTTTTCTCGATTCAATTATTTAGCAGAAAAAACATGAGGACTTTTGCGCACGCAGCTGTCCTCATGTTTTATTTTTTTAAGCTTTAATTCTGCTGTCTTCCCATTTTATTGACAATGTTTCCATGCCTATTTTTTTCTTCGACGATACTGCATAGGCGTTTCGCCATATTTTGCGCGAAATTCGTGCAGGAAAGTAGAAAAAGAGCCAAACCCACATTTATAAAAAATTTCGTTTGCCGCAAGGTCTGTAGACGAAAGCAGCTTTTTTGCATATTGCAGCTTTAAGTCGTTTATGTATCTTATAAATGTTTTTCCTGTCTGCTTTCGGAACAATGTACAAAAATAATTTTTATTCAGCAACACATAATTTGCCACTTCTTCTAAGCTTGGATTTTTGTAAAAGTTCATTTCTAAATAAGATATGGCACGCATTATATAACTTTTGGTTGCAGGCATGTCCATATTTTCGCTGTCTGTTTCGGTAAACTCCAATAATATAATAAAAATAATTTCCACAATATCCTGCATGCACTTATTCGTAAATACGCCTTGCTTGCTTGCTTGATCTGCACACAATTCCATTAAATTATAGATTCGGTTATAATTTTCTTCATCCAACTGGAAGCAAGCATTCCCTTTTATAGAAAAAATGCGGTTTAATAAGTCAAAATCCAGTATATTAGGATCCATGGTAACTCTAATCTCCTGCAAGGGATCTGTGCGGTCAAAGTGAATGTCATGGAAGTCAGTGGTATTAAACATGCAAATCACACCTTTTTGTAAGATGTATTCCGTTCCATTGATTTTTGTACTTCCTTTGCCGCCTATATAAAATTCAATTTCAAAATATTCGTGCCAATGCAATCCAATATCTTTTTTAAAGGTAATTTTATCAACACTCACCGGTCTTTGTTCGCTGATTTTCATCGACGCTTTTGTACTTAGCCACATCACTTGTTTCACCTCGGTTTGCTTGCTCAATTTGATTGTAATATTATATCACACATGTTTTTGTATTGCAATAATGTAACAACACAAAATTTTCACTTTTCTTTTTCGCAATTTTGTGGTATACTAAAATGAGCAATAATAAGGATGGTGATTTTATGAAATTATTTATTGACACAGCGAACACACAGGAAATCAGAGATGCTGCAAGCATTGGTGTCATATGCGGTGTTACAACCAATCCCACACTTGTAGCAAAAGAAGGGCGCGATTTTTCAGATGTGATACAAGAAATTGCAGAAATCGTAGATGGTCCTATCAGTGCAGAGGTTATGGCAGACGACTGCAATGGAATGATCGCAGAAGCGAGAACACTTTCTAAAATACACCCGAATATTGTCATTAAAATCCCAGTTACGCAGGAAGGATTAAAAGCAGTTCACCAACTTGCAAAAGAAGGAATCCGAACCAATGTTACCTTGATTTTCAGTCCGTCACAGGCACTCCTTGCCGCACGCGCAGGTGCTTCCTTTGTCAGTCCGTTTGTCGGCAGATTAAATGACATCAGCAACGACGGGATTACTTTAATAAAAACCATCGCGGATATCTTTTCCTTACACAATATAAAAACGGAAATTATCGCTGCGAGCATTCGTGACCCGCAAAGCGTTGTGGCCTGTGCAAAAGCCGGCGCACATATAGCAACTTTACCATATAAAGTTATACAAGCAATGTTTGTACACCCCCTCACAGATGCAGGCATTCAAAAATTTAAAAAAGATTGGAATAAAAAATAAAAAAACACTTGACAAGTATTAAATATTGTGTTATAGTATTAAAAAATGAATCAAACCTTTGAGCAGGAGTAGTATCCTTTTTCAGATGTATTTACAGAGAGCTGCAGATGGTGGAATTGCAGTAATATACAAAAAGGTGAATGGACCTGTGAGGGCAAACTGAACAGCAGTTGATAATTTCTCTGCTAAGTAGGGGCGACGGACGCTCCCCGTAAACAAAGAGCAGCTTTGTGATAGCAAGGCAATGAGTGCATTTTGCGTAAAAGCAAAATGAAATTAGGTGGCACCGCAGGTAATTTATTTCCCTGTCCTAATAATATAGGACAGGGATTTTTTATGTTTGTGAAAAGCGGAATTACTCCGTTTTATATAAATTTACAGAAAGGTGGAAAAAACATGGAAAAGAATATTCCGTACAAAATTTATCTGGAAGAAAGCGAGCTTCCGAAACAGTGGTATAACGTTCGTGCCGATATGAAAAACAAACCGGCGCCCATTCTCAATCCCGCAACCCTAAAGCCCGTTACCAAAGATGATTTGAAACCTGTTTTCTGCGACGATTTGATTGATCAGGAATTAGACGATACAACCCCTTATTTTGATATTCCGCAAGAAATTCAAGATTTTTATAAAATGTATCGTCCTTCCCCTTTGATCCGCGCCTACTTCTTGGAAAAAGCATTAAATACGCCTGCAAAAATTTACTATAAATTCGAGGGAAATAACACCTCCGGAAGCCATAAATTAAATTCTGCAATTGCGCAAGCGTATTATGCTAAAAAGCAAGGTTTAAAAGGCGTGACAACCGAAACAGGTGCCGGCCAGTGGGGCACTGCGCTTTCTATGGCTTGCTCTTTCTTTGACTTAGACTGCAAAGTGTATATGGTAAAAGTTTCTTATGAACAAAAACCGTTCCGTCGTGAGGTAATGCGTACATACGGCGCATCTGTTACGCCTTCCCCATCCGAAACAACCGAAATCGGCAGAAAAATTTTACAAGAATTTCCTGGAACAACCGGCAGCTTAGGCTGTGCCATTTCCGAAGCTGTAGAAGACGCTGTTTCTCATGAAGGTTACCGCTATGTATTAGGCTCTGTGCTTTCGCAGGTACTGCTGCATCAGTCTGTAATTGGATTAGAAGCGAAAACGGCTATGGATAAATACGGAATCAAGCCAGACATCATCATAGGCTGCGCCGGCGGCGGATCTAACCTTGGCGGACTTATCTCTCCCTTTATGGGTGAAAAACTTCGCGGAGAAGCAGATTACCGTTTTATCGCAGTAGAGCCGGCGTCCTGTCCGAGCCTGACACGCGGCAAGTTTGCTTATGACTTCTGTGATACCGGTAAAGTTTGCCCGCTGCAGAAAATGTATACATTAGGCAGCGGCTTCATTCCTTCCGCAAACCACGCGGGCGGCCTGCGTTATCACGGCATGAGTGCTATTTTATCTCAGCTTTATGATGATCATTTGATGGAAGCTGTTTCTGTGGAGCAAACGGAAGTATTCCGGGCTGCAGAACTTTTTGCCCGTGTTGAAGGAACACTGCCTGCACCAGAAAGCAGTCATGCAATCAAAGCCGCTATTGATGAAGCTTTAAAATGCAAAGAAACCGGTGAGGAAAAAACCATTCTGTTTGGTCTTACCGGAACAGGTTACTTTGACATGATGGCCTATCAGAAATACAATGACGGCGTTATGTCAGACTATATTCCTACAGATGAAGAAATTGCAAAAAGTGTTGCAAAATTGCCGCAAATAAATGGTTAATCTATTAAAAGCACTTGGGTTTCTGTGCAACGCTTAAAAACAATAGAGGGATAGCTTATGGCCGTCCCTCTATTATTTTCTTATCTGTTTCCGTATAAAAAATCCGCATAAGATTTTATATTCCCGCAAACGTATTCACCGTATTTTTTACTATAGCAATATCTTTTTCCGCGATTGGCTCATCAAAATCAGAAAATGTATTTTCCAGCACATCCATTCCGGTAAAGAAGCGATACCATAACAAACCTAAAGCGTATCTTCCTAATCCCAGCGATGCATGAAAAGTATCTCTATGTACCTTTTCAATTCCTTCCTCCAGCAATTTTTCAAAAACAGCGCCGCTTTCAATCACACCTACCGCCTGTATGCTTTGTGCCGCTGTCTGATACGCCTGCTTTACATCCCGGAACATTTCTTCATGACAGCTATACCCCAATTCCTCACATAGGCGCTTACTGCCGTCTTCGTATGCCCAAGTCTGGTGCAGCACCTGTTTTGCATCCGGCGCATACATCCGCACATAATCTGAAAGTTCCTGTAAAAAAGGTTGATATGTTGCGTAATTCGGCGCTAAATGACTCACTTGCTGCATAGTTACATAGTCCCATTTGCGCAACTGCAGCGCTTCACGGATGGATATATACTTTCCTGTAGATACACCGTTTTCTTCCAATAGATAGCCCGCAACATCGCCTTGCATATTTTTATAGTGCATCTCCAATGAACAGCCGCCTATATATAGGTTTATGCAGTTTAGCGATTGGTTATCCTTCTCAGCAATTTGATGCAAATATCTTGTAGCGTCCTGTGAAAAACTGTTTCCAATCGACAATATTTGTTTCATTCTTCACCACATTCTTTCTAATTTCTTATTCTAATTTTAAATTATATCATACAATGTAAAAATTGCAACCATTCTATAAAAAATTCTTGCTTTTCATCTATTTTCATGATATAGTAAGCAAAAAAAAGAGAAAGGATGTTCGCATTGAAAATTACTGCATGGATTCAAACCAAAAGCGGCAATAAAACCGACTGGCTCGCTGATTTTTACACAGAAACACAAAATGATATAACGGCATACTTTGCCAATGCGCATTCGACAGAACCTTTAGATCCTGATTTTGGCATGGGTATAGAATTTGACGAAATAGACGGATTGCAAAAGTATGTCTGCGATTACAGACATAGTGAATTTTGGTGCAAACCTTTTTGGGGCGCTGACTTAAAAGATATTCCGGACGAAACACAATATTTGCTGTACCAGAAAACAGACGGCACATTCGGTTTATTTTTGCCTGTTGTTTCCGAAAATTATAAATGTGTGCTTGTAGGCAATCCGAACGGCGGTTTTACTGCACGCATTTTCAGCTGGTATGACAAACTGCTTTCCGCAGAAGGTCTTGTTTTAATTCATACGGAGGGCAAAGATCCTTTTGCCCTTTTTGAAAACGCGGTATCCTATGCGCTAAAACTGTTAAAAACAGGCGTTCGGACACGCACAGAGCGTACCTATCCCCTGCTTCTTCGCTATTTGGGCTGGTGCAGCTGGGATGCTTTTCAAAATACCGTTTCAGAAGAAGGTCTGAAACAAAAATGTCTTGAATTTAAAAGCAAAAACATTCCTGTCCGCTGGGCAATTTTGGATGATATGTGGGGAGAAGTACGGGAATTTTACCGGGCAAAATATGAAAGCTTTGAGCAACTGGTAGCCGTCATGCACGCTTCCACACTATACCATTTAGAAGCAGACCCGATCCGCTTCCCGAACGGCCTTGCACATTGTATCAAAGAATTAAACGATTTAGGTATTGAAGTGGGTATATGGACACCTACGACCGGCTACTGGAGCGGACTTACCCCCGGCGGCAAAGCGCACCAGATTCTAAAAGATTTTGTAATCCAGGACAGCAATGGCAGAATTGTGCCCAGCCCTGATCCGGAAAAATGCTATATGTTCTACAAAACATTTCATGATTTTTTACGCAGCTGCGGGGCTTCCTTTGTCAAAATTGACAATCAAAGTATGATCCGAAGATTTTATAAAAATTTAGCCCCTGTGGGCAAGCTCGCCAAGAACATTCATGATGCTATGGAGAGCTCTGTGGGGTCGCATTTTAATGGCGATATGATCAATTGCATGGGCATGGCAAGCGAAGATATGTGGACGCGCACGGCAAGTGCCATCTGCCGCTGCAGTGATGACTTCCTTCCTGAAAACCGGCCATGGTCTGCCAAGCATATTCTCCAATGCGCTTATAATTCGCTTATCTTGGGCCAATTCTACTGGTGTGATTGGGATATGTGGTGGACCGATGACGGTCAAGCAGGCAAAAACAGCGTACTGAGTGCAATCTGCGGCGGGCCGGTTTATGTAAGTGATAAACTGGATAGAAGCCGTCCCGAACGTCTTTCCCCGCTGACGCTTTCTGACGGAAGCATTTTGCAGTGTGACCGTCCTGCTTATCCGACAGCAGACTGCCTGGTTACCGACTTTGAACACCCTGACTGCATTTTTAAGCTCCAAAATATTTGCGGCAACAGCGGTGTTATCGCTGCCTTTCACCTGAACCAGGAAAACAAACCGCTTTCCGGGACAATTTCTCCAGCAGATGTGTATGATTTAGAGGGTGAAACGTTTGCTGTGTATGAACACTTTTCCAGAACGGTACATTTGCTGAAAAAAGACGAAAAACTTTCTATTACTTTAAATAACATGGATGATTACAAACTATTTATTATTGTTCCCTATGAAAATGAATATGCGCCCATCGGTCTTGCCGAAAAATTTATTTCTCCCAAAACCATCGCAGCGCAAATTGGAACAGAAGTTACCTTATACGAGAGCGGAACTTTTGCTTATGTACAAAACGGAAAGCTTTATTTTGAAACCAGATAAATCTGAAACAAAATTAAAAAAGCCGGATAATCCTATCCGGCTTTTTATACGTTTTACCTGCTGTCCGAAATACCTCTTGACAGATCGATTTCTATGCGGTACAATATATAAGGCGAGACTTGGACTTATTTTTATATTATGCTTTAAATTACTATTTTTACCAGAAGATTGCCTTTTGGTTTTCTACTGCATTTTTGATTCTTAACGTCTTATTCCGTAATTTCTAAAAGGAGGAACCCTATGAGAAAAACGAAAATTGTTTGCACTTTAGGCCCAGCTTCCCGCAACGAAAAAACTTTGCAAAAAATGTTTGACAGCGGTATGGATGTTGCGCGCCTAAATTTTTCGCACGGCACACATGCATATCACAAAGAGACCATCGAATTATTCCGAAAAGTAAGGGATAAGAACCATGTACCGGCAGCCATCATGTTAGATACAAAGGGTCCGGAAATTCGGATAAAAACATTTAAGCAAGGCAAAGTGCATTTGCAAAACGGGCAAACCTTTACTTTAACTGCCAATGACGTAGAAGGTTCTGACAAAATTGTTTCGATTACTTACAAAGAACTTCCGCAGCAAATAGCCGCTGGAAATAAAGTACTGATTGACGACGGCAGAATTTCAATGGAAGTTATTTCCGTTACAGACACGGATATTGTATGCAAAGTGCTTTGCGGCGGAGAAATTGGTGACAATAAAGGGGTAAATATCCCTTACGTACATCTAGACTTTCCATATTTGAGCGAGCAAGACGAAAAAGATCTGATCTTCGGCGTTGAAATGGATGTAGATTTTGTTGCCGCTTCCTTTGTACGCTCTAAAGAAGATGTGATTCAGCTGCGTAAATTTTTAGATTACTACGGCGGGCATCAAATAAAAATCATTGCAAAAATTGAAAACATGGAAGGCGTGCAAAACTTTGACGAAATTTTAAAATACTCCGATGGCATTATGGTCGCCCGCGGAGATATGGGCGTTGAAATCGAATATGAGCGTCTGCCCGGGTTACAGAAGCGTTTTATCCACAAATGTTATCAAGCCGGGAAAATGGTTATCATTGCGACACAAATGTTAGAATCTATGATTCACAACAGTACGCCTACCCGTGCCGAAATTACTGATATCGCCAATGCCGTGTTTGACGGTGCTTCTGCAATTATGCTTTCCGGCGAGACCGCTATCGGGGATCATCCCGCTCTGGTTATTCAGGTGATGGCAAAGATTGCGCGGCAGGCAGAACGCGACGCATTTGATATGAATATCTATGGCGAGATGCAGTATGATAATGATGAAGAAGATACGACAAACGCTATATGTGATGCCGCGTGTACTATGGCAAGAGATGTAAAAGCTACAGCAATTATTGCTGTTACCAAATCCGGCTACACTGCACGGCGTGTTTCAAAATTTCGTCCTGCACAGCCTATTATTGCCACCACGCCTATTGAAAAAACCTATCATCAGCTTTCATTATCCTGGGGGGTATATCCCATTAAAGCTTTATACCAACCGGACGCAAATGTTCTGTTTACCCACGCGGTAGACTGCGCAAAACGCTATAACTTTATTCAGGATAACGATCGTGTTGTAATCACAGGCGGTACAGACAGCAGCACAGACGTATTAAAATTAAAGACCGTTCAGAGCAATAAGTAAAATATACATAAACGCAAAAAGCGCTATCTTTCAAAAGATAGCGCTTCGTTTTTTTTCACAACTTTTTTGCAGCATGTATATAAAAAACAATTCCTTTTTCTGCATGCAACTTTTCGCTTAGAAATTGTATATATTTTTAAAAACAGAAAAAATACGTAACGTAATTACACCTATCTCTTTTCTGCCATATGTTGTCACGTTCTTCTTTTATTCAGTTTTCGCCTATTCCGATTCGTATCTACACCTATGTAGTATGGATCCATATTTATTTTGGCATTTCCAAAACATATGTATAATCGGACAACTCCTAAAAAAATTACGTCCCCAAGCTTCTCAATCGAAGCTTGGGGACGCGTCATCCTGACTAAATTTTCCGTACTGGGAAAAATTCTATTTTTATTGAACCGGTACAAGTTTTATTGCAGTTGCGCGTATATTTACGCCATTGCAAATACTTTCAATATACGCCTCACTGTCACCTGTAAATGTTTGCTCACTCATTAAGATCCAGCCCGGCTCTACTTGTGCACCGGCATCACACTTAAGTGCAACAGAACCAATATAACTGCTTTCTCCGTCCTGTGACAGTGTAAAGTTCATTTGTTTTTCGTTGTATTCATGCGGCAATCTCCAAAAATAAACTTTATATGTACCTGCAGGTATATCTTTTAGTGAATAAGTCGATCGAGCACCTTTTTCGTTCGTCCATAAATGCGCACCGCCGTCATAATTTTGAATCGCTGTAGAAGACTGCCAATTTCCTTCTGTTTCGGCTGTGATAATAATCTCACCCGGATATGTCTGATTATCTACCTGCTGTTCGTCAATACTTACGTTTACTATGTCCGTGCTGCTTTCAGCAGACGTGTCGGGCGCTTTTCCATCCGGATCGGGCTCTCCTATCATTGTTTTCTCGGGATTGTCTGCATCTGCTTTTCTTTGCCAGATTCGAACATAATCTACAATCTGCGCAGTTCCGTCGGCATCATCTGTAATGTTGCCCGCCCAGTTCAGCACTGCAGATGAAAGGAAGGGATACACCGGAATACTTGCATTTTCATTTTTCTTAGTATGAATCGGTTTACCGTCAAAATAATAAATCAATTCGTCTTCGTTCCATTCCAGTGCATATGTATGGTATTCTGCGGACAAATCATATTCAGACTGATACTGCTCCGAATGTTGTACCCGTTCTCCAGTATACCAAGAATGATAACACGTGTTTACTTTATTCGGATAATGTCCTTCGCAGATATCCAATTCAAAGTTTTGCTCATTTTCTGTTACCAATCCCGGTGCATTCGTGGTGATTGCCCAGAATGAATTATTGATTCCCTGTGCTGCGGTGTATTTATACCGTGCTTCCCAGTATCCATAAGACTGACGGAACACTT
>CALXJH010000171.1 GCA_944388555.1 uncultured Clostridia bacterium | reverse complement strand
GAATATTTATCCTTTGAAGGTTTTGAGTATGCGGAAGCCGAAGATGGCTTGCAGGCAATCAATATGCAAAAGGAGAAAAACTTTGATCTCATCATTTTAGACATTATGATGCCGAAAGTAGATGGATTTACCGCTTTGCGGGAAATTCGGAAATTTTCGCAGGTGCCGGTGATTATGCTCAGCGCGCGCGGAGAAGAATATGACAAACTATTCGGGTTTGAAATGGGTGTGGATGATTATATTTCAAAGCCGTTTAGTCCCAAAGAGGTGGTTGCGCGCATTAAAGCAATCTTAAAACGTGCGGGTAAATCCGATGCGCCGCAGAATAAAACCATTAAAATTAAGGGGCTTGAGATTGACGAGGACAGCCGCCGCGTGACAGTGGACGGCGTTGCGACCAATATGACGCCGAAGGAATTTGATATTTTATTGTATATGGCAAAAAACAAGGGGGTTGTGCTTTCCCGCGAAAAAATACTGGAAAAAGTCTGGGGGTATGAGTTTTTCGGGGAAGATCGTACGGTAGATACACATATTAAAATGCTGCGCAACAGTATTGGCCATTACAGGAATCTAATCAAAACGGTTTGGAGCATTGGGTATAAGCTGGAGGAAGACGATGAAACGAATTAGAACAAGACTTTGGTTTTTTACACTGCTTCTTGTATTGATTATTTTGTTTCTGGTCTGGCTTTTGCAGGTTACTTTTCTGCAGCAGCTGTATGAGTATTACAAAGCTGAGGACGTAAAAGATATTCAGGCGCAAATGGTGCAGAAATTCAATGAGCAGGATGTGCGGGAGGCGTATCGGTCTATTTGGCAGATGGCACAGGAAAACGAACTGTTTGTTGCCATTTATGACAGCGATAAGAACGCGGTTATGACGCCTTTTTCGCTGATGGAAATGGATGTTTATGATTTTAGATTTAATGCGGCGGTTTTTGAAAATTATAAGCCTGTTTTAGACGAAGCCATTGATAAAATGCAGAAGGAGCATTCTAATAATTATGTATATTATGGCAATGAAAAGAGTGATTTTGTAATTGTTGTGAGCAAAATCCTCGCAGATGACGGAGAATACTATATCCTAACGCGCGCGCCGTTAGCGCCGGTGAAAGCCACAACTGAAATTATAAAGCGCAATTATTTTATTATACTGCTGATCGGTTTTTTGGTTGCCAGCATCGCCGCATTTGCGCTTTCGGCCTATGTTTCCCGGCCGATTCACGCATTGTCTAAGGGCGCCAAAGCCATCGCCGGCGGCGACCTGGATTATTTTATTCCGGAAAAGGACGACGGCACGGAAATTGATATGCTGATTCATGATTTTAATCATATGACGCAGGAATTATCGAAAGTTGACCAGCTGCGCAAAGATTTGATTGCAAATGTTTCGCACGAACTGCGTACGCCCCTGACTATGATTAAAGGGTATGCGGAAACCATGCGGGACTTGACGGGCGACAATGCGGAAAAAAGAAACCGACAGCTCGGCATTATTATTGATGAAACCGATCGGTTATCTCAGCTGATTGGCGATATACTCGATTTGTCTCAGCTGCAGGCAGGAAAGGTTGTTTTCAAACAGGAATTGATTGATTTTTCTCAGACGGTGCAGCGGATTGCCGCGCGGTATGAATATTTTAAGGACAAAGGATATGAAATTACAACCGATATCGCGCCAAATGTTTATGTAACCGGGGATGAGGACCGGTTAGAGCAGGTGATTTATAATCTGGTGGACAATGCCATCAATCACAGCGGAGAAGAACAGAAAGTGGCGATTTGCTTGGAAGGCGGCCCCAAACCGCGGCTTTCTGTGGAAAATTCAGGCGAGCCTATTCAGGCAGAAGACATTCCATATATCTGGGATCGATTTTATCATATGGATAAATCGGGGAAACGAAGGGTGACCGGAACGGGTATTGGCCTTTCTATCGTGCGACAGGTACTGGAGCTTCATCATTTTGCGTATGGTGTTACCAGTGACGAAAACAGGACTGTTTTTTGGTTTGAACCCTATAAAAAATAAAAAAAGAGGCAGCAGAATTTTTTCTACTGCCTTTTTCTAAAGTGAAGAAACAAAAACAATTAAAATAATGAGCGGCGCCGCATAACGCACAATAAAAAAGAAAAATTTCTCAAAACGGAAGGGAATCCGCCCGCCGTTGGTGATTTCTTTGTATACAATGCGGCGTTTCCAAATATAACCTGTAAAAATGCAGAGCAGAAAAGCGCTTGCCGGCATCAGGTAATTGTCTGCAAGTATTGTCAGGAAAGTAAAAATCGGGTGGCCTGCAATCAAAATATCTCCCAATACACCGAAAGATAAGGATGCAAACGTTCCTATGATAAAAACAAGTATGGTGGGAATCAGCGCGGCATAAAGCCGTTTGATCTTAAATGTATCCATCAGGAAGGCGACCACAACTTCCAGCAAAGATATCGAGGAAGTAATGGCGGCAAAAAACACCATGATAAAAAATAAAGCGCCCCAAAAATTCCCAAACGGAAGCTGGGAAAAGATAACCGGCATGGTGCGGAAAAGCAGTCCTTCGCCACCTTGCGGCTCTAAATCGAATGCAAATACGGCGGATAAAATCAATATGCCGGATAAAAGCGCGACGATGGTATCTAAAGCGGGAATTACTACGGCATTAAACGGCAGACGCGAGGAGCGGTCCAGATAGCTGCCATAGGTTATGATCGCGCCCATGCCCAGGGAAAGACTGAAAAACACCTGTCCCATGGCTGTAATGCAAATGACGGGAAGTTCGGCGATGTTTTCAATACGCGGTATCAGCAAAAAACGGATGCCTTCCCACGCACCGGGAAGCGAAACAGCATAAACGGTAAGAATGATTAAAATTACAAACAGGGCGGGCAGAATCCATTTGCTCATTTTTTCGATGCCGCCCGAAATTCCCTTAATCACAATCATAAAGGTCAGGAAACTGAACAAAATATGATATAGTACAGGGTCTAATGCGGAAGAAGAAAAGACGTCGAAGTCAGGTATATTGCCCGCGGTATAAGAAAACAGATATTTTAAAACCCAGCCGCCTACGACGCTGTAAAAGCAAAGCACAACAAATGCGCAGAAAACGCCGATACCGCCTACAAATCCAAACCCTTTTTTGACACTCTCATAGGCGCCGACCGGATTTTTTCCGGTGTGTCTGCCCAATGCCATTTCAGATAAAAGCAGCGGTGCGCCAAATAAAATAAGAAACGCAAGATAAATCAAGACAAAAACCCCGCCGCCCATTTTGCCTGCGAGGTACGGAAACTTCCATAAATTTCCTAACCCGACGGCTGCGCCTGCCGCAGCCATAATAAAACCGGTGTTGGAGTTCCAGTTTTCTCTTTTCACTGTTTTCACCTCTTTTCAGAAAGTATATGCAGTTTATAAAGAAACATGTATATAGTCCGTATTAAAACCGAAAAACAGTTGAATTTTTGAAAAATGTATGGTAAACTATTTATATATAAAGAAAAGAGGTCCTTTTTTATGGAAAATAAAACAACAAGGGTGCAGAAAGAAATGATGCAGGCGCTGAAACAGAAAGATACACAGCGCAAGGATACGCTTTCGGTGCTTCTTTCCGCGCTGAAAGCAAAAGCAAAGGATAAGCGTGAGCCGCTGACCGAAAAAGAAGAAGATGAAATTATCTTAAAGGAAATCAAACAAACAACCGAAACCATGGAAAGCGCGCCTGCGAGCCGGACAGATATTATTGAGGAATGTAAAGCAAGAATTGCGGTGCTGACCGAATTTGCGCCAAAGCAAATGAGTGAAGACGAAATAAAGCAAGCAATTTGCGAGGT
>CALXJH010000170.1 GCA_944388555.1 uncultured Clostridia bacterium | reverse complement strand
CATGTCGCCGTCGATCGGTGTTGAGTCGATTTTAAAGTCGCCGGTATGCACAACAACGCCCACGGGTGTGTGCAGTGCGATGGCAACCGCGTCTGCTATACTGTGGTTTACGCGGATAAACTCTGCCTGGAATTCGCCCAATTTCACAACGTCACCAGGCTGCACGTCTATGAGCTTTGCACGCCGCAGCAAACCGTGTTCCTTTAATTTTTTGGAAAGGATGCCTAAAGTTAAAGGCGTTCCGTAAATAGGAACATTGATTTCCTTTAAAAAATAAGGAATGCCGCCGATATGATCTTCATGCCCGTGCGTAAGCACCATACCGCGAATCCGTCCCTTATTTTTCACCAGGTAGGACATATCGGGAATCACAAGGTCAATTCCGAACATTTCTTCATCGGGGAATGCGACGCCGCAGTCCAAAACGATGATATCATCCTTGTATTCAAAAACCGTCAGATTTTTGCCGATTTCCTCAAGTCCGCCCAGCGGGATGATTTTTAATTTACTTTTTTTTGCCACAAATAAACCTCCATTTTTATTTTCCGGACAAATCACTCAAGAAGTATTATATCATAAATATATCCAATTTGCAACTAAAATATTAAAGTTAAACAAAATTAACGATTCAGATAGCCTTCGGCTGGGCATACACAGCCATGGACGCCATTGTCGTCGATTTCGATAATGCCGAATGAAAAAATGCCGTCCCGCGGCAAGGTTAAGCTTCCGGGATTGAGTAATAAGATACCGTCTTTCAAAGTGCATTGCCCGCGGTGGGTATGTCCCCACAGAAACGCCTGGCAGTTTTCTTCTTTGGCACGCTGCAATCCCCGGTCGGGATGAATGGTGTGCCCGTGCGCGCAGAACAGCCGCACGCCGAACAGCGTAAAGATATGCTCGCAGTCCATAGGGATAAAGTCGTTGTTGCCCCGCACCATGTATACCGGAATATCCGGAAAGCAGGCCTGAAGTTCATGCGCGTCTTCTACCAAATCTCCTAAGTGTATTATGGCGTCCGGATGCATAAGGGCTGTGATTTGTACGGCGGAAGAAACTTTGCGGTGTGTATCGGATAAAACAAGTATACGTTTCATAATTTTCTCCTTTTCTGTAAATATCTTTATATAGTATAGCACATTTTTCCCTGTTTGCATATACTGAAATTGAAGGAGGGGAAAATATGGGTTGCTGTAATAATGAAAGAGGTTTTGATACAAGCGTTTTATTTTTCATTCTTGTTTTCCTGATTTTGTTCTATTGCTGAACATATTTAGCGGATGAGTACCATACATTTTAGTATGGTACTCTCATCCATTATCGCGCTGTGCAGCGTGGAAAGAGAAAACGTGCTTTAAGGAGGCGCAATATGTTAGAATATATTAAAAAAAATGTAGATAAGCAAACAGTGGATAAAATCAACCAACTATTGAAGACACCGGAAGGACAACGGCTCCTTTCTCAGATTCAGCATATGGATAAACAACAGCTATTGGCTGCGCTTAAGGGAAAAGATTTGTCTAAAATAAATTTTGACGCCTTAAATGCATCCCTGCAGCATGCCGACTTAAAAGAAATTTTAAAAAAATTAAACGGAGGTGGATTTTAAATGGCAGATAATCCTATGGATTTGTTAAACGGTTTGCTATCCAATCCGGAGGCAATAAAAGCTGTAGGAAAAATGCTTTCGGACAGCACGGCTTCTAAAAATGCGCCGGATACCAGTACATCCGAAGATACGCATGCGAGCATGCCGGATTTTTCGGATATTTCCTCTGTTTTGCATACCGAGGATAACGGTACACGTCTATTATACGCCCTTGAGCCTTATTTGAGTTCAAAACGGAAAGGAAATATCAATCAAATCGTGCAGGCAGTTAAAATAGGGAAAGTAATTTCCACTATGTCAAAAAGGAAGTGAATCTATGGAGCGAAAATATTACAGACAATATGACGCGTATGATAAAGTGATTCCGCGACCGCAGGATTTTCCGCCCGTTTATCGGGCAGGTGCGCAGCAACCGGCAGAATGTGTACAGGAAGTGAAAACAACATCCGGTTTGGGGGGAATATCCCTCAAAGCCGATGATATCATCCTGCTTGGCCTGATTGTTCTTCTGCTAATGGAAGAAGAGAAAGATTTTTTAACCATTGGGTTGCTTGCAGCGGTATTTTTGTCCGAATACCTCTTTTAATACATAATGATCCGTTTTCCCTCTGCATGCTTTGCGGCAGAGGGCTTTTTCTGTCGCGTTCGGCACATTTATAGGACAGAAAAAAATAAAAGTCAAATAAAGTCAAAATTTTTTAAAAAAACTATTGACAAATGTATAAAATAGTGGTAATCTATTATCAGATGTTAGCACTCTCTTTGAATGAGTGCTAACAATACAGGAGGTGTTGATATGGCAGATATGGATGCTCGTAAACGTCGTATTCTGCAAGCGATAATTGATGATTATATCGACACGGCCGAGCCTGTTGGGTCCAGAACCATCGTAAAAAAATGCGATTTGGGACTAAGTCCGGCAACCATCCGCAACGAGATGGCGGATTTAGAGGATATGGGCTATCTAAAGCAGCCGCATACATCTGCGGGAAGGGTACCGTCTTTAAGCGGTTACCGGCTTTATGTAGACGAACTGATGACCCAATACAGTCTGACCATGGAGGAAATCAATGCACTGAGAAACACCATGGCAGTAAAAATTGACTATTTGGAAAAAGTGATTGCAAAAACCACACAGGTGTTATCTCGGTTAACAAACTATACGGCAGTTATTTCAGCGCCCACTTTGACGGCAGGCAGTTTAAAGCAGCTGCGGCTGATTGGTGTGGATGCGCATTGGATGCTGGTTGTGGTGATTACCAATCAGGGCATGGTAAAGGATAAGAAAATACAATTTGCAGCTGCCTTAACCCCTGAAAAAATCAGCCGGCTGGAAAGTGTACTGAATACGCAGTTTACCAATGTGGATTTCTCACAAATTACTTTGGACAGTTTATATACCGTAGCAGAACAAAGCGGGATAGAAATGGAACTGATGCTGCCGATTATTGAATTTATGCGCGCATGCGTAAAAGCAGAAGCAGAATCGGATGTTTATCTGGATGGAGCGGCAAATATGCTGAATTTCCCGGAATATACAGATATTGAAAGAGTCAAGAAATTTTTAAATGCAGTCAGCAACCGGATGGATGTTATGCGTACCATACAGGAAGTGCAGAGTGAAAACGACGGCATCAGCATCCGGATTGGCAATGAAAATCCCGGATCGGGATTTGAGGATTGCTCTATTATAACTTCGCGCTATAAGATCGGTAACAGTATGCAGGGTGTAATCGGAATTATCGGTCCGGTGCGAATGGATTATAAAAAAGCCGTTTCCGTATTGAAGAGTACGACTGGACTGCTAAGTAAGAAAATGTTGGAAATAACGGGCGAGAGTCCGGGAAAACCGGAGAGGAAGTGAGCAAATGGCTGAGAAAAGCAAAAAAGAAAATGCAGAGCAGGAAAACCAGCCTGCACAGGAGGAACAGATGCCGAGCGAAGAACAAACACAGCAGGAAAAAGCAGACGCTCCTCAAAAAAATAACGAATGGCAAGATAAATATGTACGCCTGTGCGCCGATTTTGATAATTACAAAAAACGTACAGCGCGGGAAGCGCTTGCATCTTACCAAAATGGATTGCTTGCCGCGGTGGAAGAACTTTTGCCGGTCATTGATAATTTTGACCGTGCGACTGCTTCAATCGGGGCGGATGATTCCCAATTGGCGCAAGGAATTAAGATGGTAGCCAAGCAGTTGAATGATTGTTTGGATAAGTTAGGTGTCAAAGCCATTCCGGCAGTAGGTGAAAATTTTGATCCGAATCTGCATAACGCCGTGATGCACATAGAAGATGAAAATTACGGGGAAAATGTAGTTGTCGAAGAACTTTTGAAAGGGTATAAATGCGGCGAGAAAGTGGTTCGCCACAGTATGGTCAAAGTTGCAAATTAAGAGAAAGGAAGGTAATAGATTATGTCAAAAATTATTGGTATTGATTTAGGTACAACAAATTCATGTGTTGCTGTTATGGAAGGCGGCGACACAACCGTTATAACAAATGCAGAGGGTGCCAGAACAACCCCTTCGGTTGTAGCGTTTACAAAGGAAAAT
>CALXJH010000169.1 GCA_944388555.1 uncultured Clostridia bacterium | reverse complement strand
TATTAAAGCGGTGGCGCTTGGTGCAGACGCCGTTTATATCGGTACGCCGGCATTGCTTGCATTGGGCTGTCATTTATGCAGATCCTGTCATGCCGGAAAGTGCAACTGGGGTATTGCAACGCAGCGGCCTGACTTGGTAAAACGACTCAATCCGGATATCGGGCATGAACGCCTGGAAAATCTTGTGCATGCATGGACGCATGAAATCAAGGAATTTATGGGCGGTATGGGTATTAACTCTTTGGAAGCGCTGAAAGGAAACCGCTTGATGCTGCGCGGTATTGGTTTGAATCAAAAAGAACTGGAAATATTGGGCATTCAACATGCCGGTGAATAAGCAAGGAGGCAAAAATTCATGAAAAAAGTGTATGTAAATGAAGAACGTTGCCTGGGTTGTCATTTGTGTGAATACTTTTGTGGCTACGCACACAGCGGCAAAGACTCCATGGAAAAAGCTTACAACTACGGGACTCCTCCGGTCGCAAGAATCCAGATCGAAGAGGGGGATAACATCAATTTCGCGGTGTCGTGCAGACATTGTGAAACACCGGTCTGTGTGAAAAGCTGTATTACCGGTGCGCTGTCGCGAGATGAAAACGGCGTTATTACTGTGGATGAAAGCCGTTGTATTGGTTGTTTTACCTGTATTCTTTCCTGTCCGTATGGCTCGATTGTGCCTGACGGTGAAAAACCAATCAAAAAATGTGATTTATGTGTACAAAACGGTGGGGAACCCGCATGTGTTGCGGCTTGCCCCAATAGGGCGATTGTTTTTGAAGAAAGAGGTGAAGCGGAATGAAATATGTGATTATCGGAAATTCTGCTGCTGCAGTAGGATGTATTGAGGGCATTCGAAAGACAGATACGAAAGGCACGATTACTGTTATCTCAGACGAGCTGTATCACACCTATTCACGGCCGCTTATATCGTATTACCTTTATGGAAAGGTAACGCCCGACAAAATGCTGTATCGCTCGGAATCTTTTTACAAAGACAATAACGTGCAAACTTTGCTTGGCGAAAAGGCTGTTAAGATAAATAAAAAAGAGGTTGTGCTGGAAAGCGGAAAAAAAGTGCCGTTTGACAAACTTCTTATTGCGACCGGTTCTTCCCCCTTTATACCGCCGATGCAAGGGCTGGAGAATGTAAAGAACCAGTTTACGTTTATGAAATACGACGACGCGCTGGCTATGGAAAAGGTGTTGACACCTGCTTCTAAAGTGCGGATGATAGGTGCGGGTCTGATTGGTTTAAAATGCGCCGAGGTTGTGACAAAGTTTACATCCGATATTACAGTTGTAGACTTAGCCGACCGTATTTTATCCAGTATTCTGGATGCGGATGCCGCGGCAATTATGCAAAAACATCTGGAAGACTGCGGTATGCGTTTCTTCCTTTCTGACAGCGTTTCCTCCTTTAAAGAGAATGTGGCGATTTTGCAGTCCGGAAAAGAAATTGCGTTTGATGTTTTGGTAGTGGCAGTCGGCGTCCGTCCGAACACCGGTCTGGCAGCCGATGCAGGCGTAACTGTTGAGAAGGGGATTGTAACAGACGAAACCCAGAAAACAAATGTAGAAAATATTTACGCTGCCGGTGACTGCGTTGTAACGCAGGATGTTACGTTCGGTGGTAAACGCATTCTTGCTCTTTTGCCCAACGCTTATATGCAGGGCGAGGTTGCAGGCATCAATATGGCGGGCGGACATAGTGAATTGAAAAACGCTGCACCTATGAATGCAATCGGATTCTGTGGCTATCATATTCTGACTGCCGGCACCTACACCGGCGAGCCCATCTTCGAATGCGATGGAAAATCTTATAAGAAATTATTTGTAAAAGACGGTTTGCTGAAAGGATTTATCCTAATGGGCGATATTGAACGCGGAGGAATTTATACCAATATCATGAAAAAACAAATCCCTCTGGATACCTTAGATCCGCAAATTTTAGCAAAACCGCAGCTTATGGCGTTTGATCAGAAGGAACGGAAAAGAATGTTGGGAAGTCTGGTCTAAAAGGAGGAAAAAGTATGGTAATCAGTGCGAACGGTTTGAGTTTTATTCAGCTGAATCAAACAATCAAACAAAGTCCGGATAAAGAAATCACCATTACGAATGTACTGGGACAAAGATATATCGGAAGTGGTGCTGTAAATAAAAAGCTGCGCGTAGAAGGCACTCCGGGCAATGCGATCGGTGCTTACTTAAATACCTGCGATATAGAAGTATTCGGTAATGTGCAGGACGCAACCGGTGATACTATGAATAATGGAACCATTGTTATCCACGGCAATTCCGGCGATACAACCGGTTATGCAATGCGCGGCGGCTGTATTTATGTTGAAGGAAATGCCGGTTATCGCGTGGGAATCCACATGAAAGAATACAAGGAACATAAGCCTGTTATCGTAATCGGCAAGCAAGCAGGCGACTTTCTTGGCGAATATCAGGCCGGCGGTATTATTCTGGTGCTGGACAGCGAGGATACCGGCGTGCCTGCCGGCGACTATATCGGTACCGGCATGCATGGCGGCGTTATGTATTTGCGTACGAAAACCATGCCGCAAAATCTGCCGCCGCAGGTTTCCTGTGAAACATTGGAGTCTGTCAGCGAGATTGAACAGCTTATTCATAATTATTGTACGTATTTTAACTGCAAGCCTGACAAATATTTAAAAAGTACTTATTATAAGCTGACGCCAAATTCAAAAAATCCTTATAAACAACTTTACACCAACAACTAATTGTGATATAGTATAAGAATAGGGATATTTTGAGGTGTCAGACAAATGCAGTCTGCCTTTGAGGAAAACCGGGGCAGACTATCGTTTTTATAATAAGGAGAACGTATATGGAAAAAATTTTGATTGTTTCCAAAACTCCCAAAGGCATTGAGCAGCTTGCCGGCATTATTTCCGCATACAGCTGTAATGATATCTCATGCGCCTTTACTTGCTGCGAAGCAAAACAAAAGCTTTGTATCCAGGACTTTGATATGATTTTAATTAACACACCGCTGACAGACGACAGCGGTTTACATCTTGCTGAGTTGGCAGACGCTAAGGGCGTCGGCATTATTTTGCTGGTCAGCAGTGCACTGATAGACAAAGTGCAAGCGGCAACAGAAGAAATGGGTGCTTTTTTAGTGGAAAAACCTTTAAATCCTCCGCTGCTTATACAAGCTGTACGATTTGTAGCTGCAGCACAGCGGCGGCTTGCCTTTTTAAGGCAGGAAAATACAAAACTGGCACAGAAAGTGGAGGATTTAAAAGTAATCGATCGTGCGAAGTGCTGTCTGATGCAGTATTTGAACATGACCGAAAAAGCGGCACACAGATATATCGAAAAGCAGGCGATGGATACACGCGCCGATAAACGGCGCGTAGCTGAGCGCATTTTAAAAACCTATGAATACTAATTAAGTGCGGGAGCGGGCGTTGGCTTGCCCGGACGGAAAGGCAGTTTTTATGCAAGCATATCTATTATTAGAAAACGGCGCTGTGTTCAGCGGCCTATCTTTTGGCGCGGTGCGCGAACAAATTGCAGAAATCGTTTTTACAACCCAACTGACAGGGTATCTTGAAACACTGACGGATCCTAGCTATTACGGCCAGGCAGTTGTTCAGACCTTCCCTCTAATCGGGAATTACGGTGTTATACCTGCGGATTTTGAAAGTAAATCCTGCAGACTTTCTGCTTATATTGTACGCTCCTGGTGTGACGCGCCCTCTAATTTCCGCTGCGAACAGGACTTAGACACTTTTTTAAAAAATGCAGATATCCCCGGTTTGTATCGAATTGATACGCGCGCGCTCACGAAAATGATTCGAAGTCATGGCACGATGAACGGCCTTTTAACCTATACCGATCCGGCAACCAATCAGGAAGCACTTCTTAAAAAGCTCAAGGCGTATTCGGTAAAAAATGCGGTAGCTTCTGTAACCTGCGAACAAGTATCTGAATATAAGCACGCACAAGCATGTAAAAAAGTGGTGCTTTACGATTTCGGGGCAAAAGAAAATATTGCGCGCAGTTTATATCAGAGAGGCGTAGATGTGATTCGTGTGCCGGCATATACAAAGGCTGAAGAAGTCCTTTCTTTGCGGCCGGACGGCATCATGCTTTCAAACGGACCGGGAGATCCGGCTGAAAATACAGATATTTTCCCGGAACTCAAAAAACTGCTGGACGCAAAAATTCCAATGTTTGGTATTTGTTTGGGGCATCAGCTTCTGGCACTTGCCGCAGGCGCTGCTTCTTATAAACTTAAATTCGGACACCGTGGTGCAAATCAGCCGGTGAAAGATGTAACGACCAACCGCGTGTATATTACAAGTCAGAATCACGGTTATGCCATCGATGAAAAATCTTTGCCGGATTTTGCAAAAGCATTTATGGTGAATGCAAATGATAACAGTGTAGAAGGCATTACCTATGACTGTTCTCCGGCTTTCTCCGTGCAGTTTCACCCGGAGGCTTGTGCAGGGCCTTTGGATACAGAGTTCCTGTTTAACCGTTTTTTAGATAAAGTCAATCATCAGTAAAGGAGGCAGAACAATGCCAAAGAATAAAGACATTCAAAAGGTTCTTGTAATTGGCTCCGGTCCTATTGTTATCGGACAGGCTGCTGAATTTGACTATGCAGGAACACAGGCGTGCAAAGCCTTAAAAGAAGATGGAATTGAGGTTGTGCTTGTCAACTCAAATCCGGCAACCATTATGACAGATAAGCATGTTGCAGATAAAATTTATATAGAGCCTCTGTCTTTAGAGGTTATTAAGCGTATCATTTTGCTTGAAAAACCAGACAGCATTCTTTCAACATTAGGCGGGCAAACCGGACTTACGCTTTCCATGCAGCTGGCAAAGGAAGGCTTTTTGGAGAAAAATAATGTGCGTTTACTGGGCGCAAACCCTGAAACAATTGATAAGGCCGAGGATCGCCAGTTGTTCAAAGATACAATGGAATCCATAAATCAGCCGTGTATACCGTCAAAAGTAGTAACAACTGTGGAGGACGCGCTTTCCTTTGCGGATGAAATCGGACTGCCGGTGATTATCCGTCCCGCCTTTACCTTGGGCGGAAGCGGCGGCGGTATAGCAGAAACGGTCGAAGAACTGAAAACCATTGCGCACGGCGGTATTATGCAATCGCCGATTCATCAAATTTTGGTGGAAAAATGTATTTCGGGCTGGAAGGAAATTGAATTCGAAGTGATGCGCGATAAAAATGGAAATGTCATCACAGTGTGCAGCATGGAAAATTTTGATCCGGTCGGTGTGCATACCGGCGATTCCATCGTTATTGCACCGGCAGTTACGCTTTCAGATAAAGAATATCAGATGCTGCGCTCTGCTGCGCTCAAAATTATTGACACGTTAAAAGTGGAAGGCGGCTGTAATTGTCAGTTTGCACTGCATCCGAATAGCTTTGACTATGCGGTTATTGAGGTAAATCCCCGTGTTTCCCGTTCGTCCGCATTGGCTTCCAAAGCAACAGGATATCCCATTGCGAAGGTGGCAACGAAAATTGCAATCGGATATACCTTAGATGAAATCACAAATGCCGTTACGGGAAAAACATCTGCTTGCTTCGAACCGGCATTGGATTATGTGGTTGTAAAAATGCCCAAATGGCCGTTTGACAAGTTTGTTTATGCAGAGCGGAAAATTGGAACGCAAATGAAAGCAACCGGAGAAGTGATGGCGATTGGGCAAACCTTTGAAGAGGCGCTCATGAAAGCGGTACGCGGCGCAGAGCTTGGCGTGACCGACCTAAACATGCCTTCCGTTGCTGAACTTTCGGACAAAGAGGTAGAAAAAGCCATCTCACGATGCGATGATCGCCGGTTATTTGTTTTGTATGCGGCTGTAAAACGGGGTGTTTCCTTGCAGGAAATACATGATATTACAAAAATAGATTTGTGGTTTTTAAATAAATTAAAAAACATTGCGCAAATGGAACAAGAATTAAAGGATGATTTACTAAAACAGGAATTATATCTGGAGGCGCGGCGCATGGGCTTTTTAAACAGTACCATTGAAAAGCTTGCACGGCAAAAAATCACAGAACCCATTTACCCGGTCTATAAGATGGTAGATACTTGCGCGGCGGAATTCAGCGCGGAAACGCCTTACTTCTATGCCTCTTTTGATGAAGAGAACGAGGCGGCAGAGTTTATTCACTATAATAAGCTGCCCAATAAACGGGTGATTGTATTCGGTTCCGGACCGATTCGCATCGGGCAGGGCATTGAATTTGACTACGCTTCGGTACACTGCGTTTGGGCTTTAAAGAAAAAAGGGTTTGAAGTGATTATTGTAAACAATAATCCTGAAACTGTTTCCACAGACTTTGATACGGCTGACCGCCTGTATTTTGAGCCGTTGACAACAGAAGATGCGCTCAATATTTGTCGCATTGAACGCCCTTACGGCGTGGTGGTGGCTTTTGGCGGACAAACGGCCATTAAACTTGCCAAATCGCTCGAACGGGCTGGCGTACGTATTATGGGCACGCAAAATGACAGCATAGACCTTGCGGAAGACAGAGAACGATTTGACGATTTGCTGGAACGTCTGGATATTACCAAACCGCGCGGATATACCGTATTTTCCAAAGCAAAAGCGATCGCGGCGGCAAACAATTTGGGCTATCCGGTTTTGGTGCGGCCTTCTTATGTGCTGGGCGGTCAAAATATGATTATCGCGCATGAAGATGCTGACATAAACGAGTATATGGACATTATTTTGTCTCACGAGATAGAAAACCCGGTGCTGATTGACAAATATTTAGGCGGCATTGAAATTGAAGTAGACGCCATCTGTGACGGAGAGGATATTTTAATCCCTGGTATTATGGAACACGTAGAACGGGCTGGCATTCATTCCGGAGATTCGATTGCTGTTTATCCGGCAAGAAATCTGTCCCAGCGGATTATAGATGTTGTAGTAGACTATACCAAATCCCTGGCCATTTCATTGCATACGGTGGGGCTTGTAAATATTCAATATGTGGTGTATCAGAATAAAGTTTTTGTGATTGAAGTAAATCCGCGCTCGTCCAGAACCATTCCTTATATCAGCAAGGTTACCAATATTCCCATGATTGATTTGGCAACCCGTGTTATGACGGGTGAAAGATTAAAAGATCTTGGTTATGGAACAGGATTACATAGACCCGGCAATTATATTGCAGTGAAGGTACCGGTATTCTCCTTTGAAAAATTGCATGATGTGGACACGCATTTGGGACCGGAAATGAAATCAACCGGCGAAGTATTGGGCGTTGCGCCTAATTTTCATGAAGCGTTGTATAAAGGGCTTCTTGCGGCCGGATATAAAATGAAAAAAGACGGCGGTGTTTTAATTACGGTACGCGATACAGATAAACCGGAAATCGCAGATGTTGCAAAGAAATTTTCGGCTATGGGATTTACGTTATATGCAACCAAAGGGACTTCAAAAGTGTTGACAGACGCCGGAATTGCTAATATTTGTGTTGAAAAAATTGATGAGGGCGCTTACAACTGTCTTTCGCTGCTGGCAGAAAACAAAGTAGATTATATTATAACTACTTCTAAAAAGGGAAGAATACCAACCAGAAGCAGTGTTATTCTGCGCCGCAAGGCGGTTGAGCTTGCAATTCCGTGCCTGACTTCTATTGACACGGCAATGGCAATGGCAGATAGTCTGCGCAGTAAATATACGCCGGAAAATGTTTCTTTAGTGGATATCAACACTCTGTGATAAAAAAGATAAACAAAACGCACAAGCATGAAAAAGGAGGCATACACATGGTTTTAAATTTTACCAAAATGCACGGGATAGGAAATGATTATATTTATTTCAACTGCTTTGAAACGCCCATTCATCATCCGGAAAAACTGGCAATACAGCTGTCAGACAGACATTTTTCGGTGGGCGGAGACGGCATAGTGCTCATTTGTCCGTCGCAAGTGGCAGACGCCAAAATGCGTATGTTCAATATAGACGGATCGGAAGGAAAAATGTGCGGCAATGCCATCCGGTGTGTGGGCAAGTATATTTATGACCATGGAATTGCTCCAAAACAAACCGTGCGTATTGAAACCTTGAGCGGTATAAAAACACTGAAGCTTCAGATAGAAAACGGTGTCTGCGTGGGTGCAACCGTTGATATGGAAAACGCTGTTTTACAACCAAAACAAATTCCTGTTTTGCTGGAAGGCGAAAAGATTGTAAATGTGCCTTATACTGTAGCAGGGAAAACTTATGGAATAACCTGCGTTTCCATGGGAAATCCGCATTGTGTTGTATTTACAGACGATGTGGAATCGCTGCCGCTTGATAAAATTGGACCCGCGTTTGAAAATGCGCCCATTTTCCCGGACAGAACCAATACCGAATTTGTTAAGGTGATAGATAAAACGCATATACGCATGCGCGTATGGGAGCGCGGAAGCGGCGAAACATGGGCCTGCGGAACAGGTGCTTGCGCTTCAGTGGTTGCTGCCGTTTTGAATGGTTTTTGCGCTATGAATACAGACGTTTGCGTGTCTTTGAACGGCGGTGAGCTGATTATTAAATACACAGGAGAAACGGTTTATATGACAGGCCCGGCAGCGGTGGCTTTTTCCGGTTCTGTAGATGCGGAAATTTAAGAAGGAGTGATACACATGACAAAATATATTTTTGTAACCGGTGGTGTTGTATCCGGTTTGGGAAAAGGAATTACCGCAGCCTCTTTGGGCAGACTGCTGAAAGCGCGCGGCTTAAAAATTGCTGCACAGAAGCTGGATCCTTATATCAATGTCGATCCTGGTACAATGAGTCCTTTTCAGCATGGCGAGGTTTATGTTACAGAAGACGGCGCTGAAACCGATTTGGACTTAGGACATTATGAGCGCTTTATCGACGAGGATTTAAATAAATTTTCTAACCTTACCACAGGTAAAGTTTATTGGAATGTATTAACAAAAGAACGCGAAGGGAAATATCTGGGGGAAACCATTCAGGTTATCCCGCATATTACCAATGAAATTAAAAGTTTTATCTACTCTGTGGGAGAAAAAACCCATGCAGACGTTGTCATTACAGAAATCGGCGGCACAACCGGCGATATTGAATCTCAGCCTTTTTTAGAGGCAATCCGCCAGATTTCCTTTGAGGTGGGAAGAGAAAATTGTTTGTTTATGCATGTCACATTGGTTCCTTATATTAAATCTTCGGGCGAACACAAATCAAAGCCTACCCAGCACAGCGTAAAAGAACTGCAGTCGGTGGGAATAACGCCTAATATTATTGTGTGCCGCTGCGACGAGCCGATTGATAGTGAAATAAAGCGAAAAATCGCGTTGTTTTGCAATGTGAAAAGTGATTGTGTTATTGAGAATATTACAGTGCCATCCTTGTATGCAGCGCCCATCATGCTGGAACAAAACGGGTTGGCAGATGTTGTGTGCAGAGAGCTGGATTTAACTTGTACGCAAAATGATTTGAGTGAGTGGAATGTAGTCATACAAAAAATAGAAAATCGTACGAAAACGGTCAATATCGCCATTGTGGGCAAATATGTGAAACTGCATGACGCCTATCTTTCCATTATGGAAGCGCTCTATCATGCGGGATTTGATAACGGCGCAAAGGTGGAACTGATTTGGGTAGACTCAGAAGATGTTACCCAAGATTCTGTTTCCGATCTTTTAGGCGCGGCACAGGGAATTTTAATTCCCGGTGGATTTGGTTACCGTGGAATAGAGGGCAAGATTTTGGCAGCCAAATACGCGCGCGAAAATCATATTCCGTATTTTGGGATTTGTTTAGGTATGCAAATTGCAGTTATTGAGTTTGCGCGGAATGTTCTGGGGTTGCCGGATGCAAATTCCAGCGAATTTGATGTAGATTGTAAAAATCCGGTGATTTATCTCATGCCCGGGCAAGAAGGCGTGCAGAAAGGCGGAACAATGCGGCTGGGCGCATATCCTTGCAGAGTTGTTCCTGAAACCAAAATTGCTGAATGTTACCAAAAAGAGCAAATTGCAGAGCGTCATCGGCATCGTTACGAATTTAATAATGATTACCGCCAAAAATTTGAAAATGCCGGCATGAAAATTTCCGGAACATCACCCGATAATCGCTTGGTTGAATGTGTGGAAATCCCATCAGAGAAGTTTTATGTCGGTGTGCAGTTCCACCCCGAATTTAAATCAAGGCCCAACAGACCGCATCCGCTTTTTACAAACTTTGTAAAAACAGCGCTTGAAACCCAAAGATAGATAAGGAGAAAAAACAATGAATATCAACACCCATTATCAAGAAGTAAACGAATCGTATTTATTTTCAACGATAGCGAAAAAAGTGAACGAATATGCAGCAGCGAACCCGGATAAACGAATTATTCGACTCGGAATAGGAGATGTGACGCTTCCTCTTTGTCCGGCTGTTATTTCAACTTTGCATCAGGCTGTTGATGAAATGGGCGCCAAAGAAACTTTTCATGGTTACGGGCCGGAACAAGGCTATGACTTTCTGAAAACCGCAATACAGGGATATTATCAGCAAAAAAATGTGCAGCTGGCGTTGGACGAAATTTTTATTTCAGACGGTGCAAAGTCGGACGTAGGAAACATTTTAGATCTGTTCGACGCAAACAATACGGTTTTAGTACCCGATCCTGTTTATCCGGTTTATGTGGATACCAATATTATGGCGGGCAGAAAGGTCACTTTTATGAACGCTACGCAGGAAAACGGGTTTCTGCCCATGCCGGATGCGTCGGTGCATGCAGATATTATTTATCTTTGCTCGCCGAACAATCCGACAGGCGCAGTATATAACCGCGCACAGCTGCAGCAATGGGTGGATTATGCAAACGCCGAGCATGCGGTTATTTTATTCGACGCGGCTTACGAATGTTTTATTTCAGATCCTAATTTGCCAAAGAGCATTTATGAAATCGAGGGGGCAAAAACCTGTGCGATTGAGTTTTGTTCTTTCTCTAAGACAGCAGGTTTTACCGGGACACGCTGCGGTTATACCATTGTGCCGGAAGAATTGTTAAGCGGAACCGTTTCTTTAAATAAAATGTGGCTGCGCAGACAGACAACAAAGTTTAACGGCGTTTCCTATATTATTCAAAAAGGCGCCGCGGCAGTTTTTACACCGGACGGACAAAAACAAATTAAAGAAGCCATTGCATATTATATGGATAATGCAAAGACAATTGCAAACGGTATGGAAAAACTGGGTGTTTGGTATACCGGCGGTCAAAACTCTCCGTATATATGGCTCAGATGCCCTGAAAATATGGAAAGCTGGGCTTTCTTTGATAAACTATTGCATGAAGCAAATGTAGTTGGTACACCCGGCGCAGGATTTGGCGAGAATGGCAAAAACTTTTTCCGTTTAACCGCTTTTGGTGATAAAGAGGCAACCAAAGAAGCCGTTGAACGAATTTTGAGTGTGTTTGAGAAATGAAAAAAGAACTTTGTATTTTTGATCTGGATGGGACATTGCTGGATACATTAAATACCATTGCGTTTTACTGTAATTATGCTTTGCGTCATTTTGGGTTTCCTGAAAATCCAGTAGAGAGCTATAAATATTTTGCGGGAAGCGGCGCAGCGGTGCTTTTGCATCGCGCGCTACATGCGCATGGGTTGGATACCAAAGAAAATTTTGAAAAAATACTCCCGTTCTATATAGAAACATACAACAGGGATACAACATACTTAACCGCGCATTTTGACGGTATGCCCGAAACCATTCAGGCGCTGAAAAATAAAGGGGTTAAAATCTGCGTTGTATCGAACAAGCCGGATTCGTCTGTACAGGAGGTATTGCCGCTGTATTTTGAGCAGGGGACTTTTTCTTATGTGTACGGGTCCTGTGCCGGACTTCCCATAAAGCCGGATCCGTATTTCGTGCATAAAATCATGCTGGAAACCAACATACCTAAACAGAAGGTGTTGTATGTTGGGGATACTGCAACAGATATGCAAACCGGGAAAAACGCAGGCGTAGAAACGGTAGGCGTGTTATGGGGGTTCCGCGATCGAAAAGAATTAGCCGAGAGCGGTGCAGATCATATTATAGAAAAACCGCAGCAGTTATTGAAGTTTTTTGCGTAAAAGCGTATTTGGGCAGTTGAAAACATTTGGTTTAACCTGCCCAAAACGGAAAAAACTCTTGACAAGCTATATAGAATGTGTTAAAATAGTAAAGCGTTCATAATAGAAACAGCTTAGATATAGGGGTATAGCTCAGTTGGTAGAGCAGTGGTCTCCAAAACCACGTGCCGAGGGTTCGAATCCTTCTGCCCCTGCCATCCCATTTTATGGGAACCGAATAGGAATGGCCCGGTAGCTCAGTTGGTTAGAGCGCCGCCCTGTCACGGCGGAGGTCGTGGGTTCGAGCCCCATCCGGGTCGCCACGTAATCTTAATGTGATTTTGTTCGGGTAACCATTCGCTGTCGTAGCTCAGCAGGCAGAGCACTTCCTTGGTAAGGAAGAGGTCAGCAGTTCGAATCTGCCCGACAGCTCCATATGCACCATTAGCTCAGTTGGTAGAGCACCTGACTCTTAATCAGGGTGTCCAGGGTTCGAGTCCCTGATGGTGTACCACGTCAGAGCAAGCTTTATATTGCTTGCTCTGTTTTTTATGCAAAAACAGAGTTCGTTCATGCCGCTGCTCCTCTTTATCCGAAAAAAGTCACGTTTAATTTGGCTATGTCTTTGTAAATCAGGCATAACGCCCTACGTCGCACTACCAACTTTTTTCGCATGATGCGCAGAAAAATCGCATTTATATCGTTCACTTTAGCCAGAAAAAGCACAACATAAGAGTTTAACTCTATGATGTTGTGCTTTTTATTTTACAGATTAAAAGATTATATGTATGTTAATGGTACACGCATCCCGTCTGATTAAGTTATAAACGCTTTGAAGCAATTTGCGCGGTTATTGTTTTTTAGAGCTGCAAAGGCAGTTATATTCGTACACTTTAGCATCAAAACAGATACGCTAAAGCTTGCCTCTGCTAAAACCGCAGTATTTCAATTTTTGAAACGGCATAGAAAACGATGCCGTTTTTCTTTTTTATGCCATATTTATGACGATTAAAGATACAAATCCAATCACAATTCCAAGTACGCCTTTATAGTTTAGTTTTTCTTTCAGTAAAAATACAGCCATTAGAGAGGAAAAAATTAGAGCCAGTCCTTGAAAAAGCGGGTACAATTGTGCGGCCGGGATATATTTTGCCGCCAGTGTTTTAAAGTAAGAATTCAGAAACAGACAAATTCCCATTATTATGATATAACCCGTTATTTTCCCGATGTTTTGGGTTTTTATGTGCTTTTTGTTCCTTGTTATGGCGAAAACCATGCTAAGCAGTACAAGAGAAAACAAATACGAATAAAAATTAAATACCGCAGCATCTGTATTTTCATTCATTGTGACAAATATCTTTTGCGACAGATCTACAAAGCCATTCATCATACCGCAGAAAATCAGCAGGAAAATGTTTTTTCGTGTCATTTTTCCTTTGAGTTTTGCGTTATAGGAGCAAAGAAGGGATACCGATATAATTAAAAGGAGTATTCCGATTAATTCATGAAGGCTTATTTGTTCGCCGAACATGGCAGCACTTGCGCCTATCGGTATAATAATACCGAGCATGATGAAAATATCGAGCATGATATATGCACCGTTTTTAACACACATAAGCCAGCTTACAACAAAACAAGAAGTTGCCGCGGCAGATAAAAGAGAGGGTAAAAAAATATGAAAATTGATTTGAAAAGTAGAATTGCTTCCAAAAAATACCATAGCGCCAGCAAGAAAAGTGCATATGATCATGCGAAGCATACTGATAAAAATACCATCAGTCGGCTTTTTCATAAATTCGCTTGTCCTTTTACCGCAGTACCCTTTTACGGTGCCGGAAAGTACAGACAGCAATGTGTATAAATAACCCATAAAAGGTTTACGCCTCCGTTTTTATAATAGGTTTTACTTGTTATCATACACAAAAAGGCTTCTTTCTTCCGCACCGCCGGAATAGATATCCGCTCCTAAGGGAACGGGACGTTCAAATTCAGTTGAAAGGCGTTTTACTTTATTGTCATTGGTACACGCCAGTATTGCGTTTATAATTTCTAAAGCGTGGTATCCCATTTCAAAAGAAATACGCGGCGGACGGCGCGGCTTACTAATTACGCTTTCCTATCTGTTTTAATATGTCTATGCACGGGGCGGGTATTCTGCCGAGTGCATCCGGCCCGACATTTAACAGGTAGTTTATTCCGCGCTGGTTAAGCTGGGTTTTAATGGCATGCAATTGCGCGGCATCTTTCCAGTTTTGGTCAAAAGCTTTATAGCCCCAGGTGTCATTGATGGTGGCGGGGCATTCAAAAAGTTTGAAATTTTCGCTGTTTGTATTTGTGTCAAAGTCTGTTTCATTATCCCCGCACGAACAATAATCGCCCAGGCCGTTGCCAATGCGTGAGTTTACAAGACAGTCTGGCTGATACGCTTTGACCATGTTATATAAAACTGTACTCTGTTCTTTGGTAATGGTATGCGGCGTATCAAACCACAGCAAGCAAAGATCTCCGTATTGTGTAAGAATTTCCTTAACCTGCGGTTTGATTTTTTCATCAAAACATATACTGTAATCCTTTTTTTCGTTTTCCGGATAATCCAAATCATTTGTCCATGACATGCAGCCACAATTTAAATGCTTCGTGGTATACCCGCCGCCGTGCGGATGATGCCAGTCAAGTTCTTGCGAATAGTACAAACCGAATTTTAAATTATATTTGTAGCAGCTTTCTGCCAATTTTGCAACGATGTCTTTCTTATATGGTGTACACCTGCATACGTTGAATGTATCTGCCTGCGATTCAAACATGGCAAAGCCGTCATGATGCTTGCTTGTAAAAACTATATATGTCATGCCCGCCTCTTTCGAGAGTTTGGCATAATTGTCGGAATCGAAATAGATGGGATTAAATATTTGTGCGAGCCGTTCATAGGATTTGTTGGGTATATTAAAATACCGCTGTGCCCATTCGCCGATACAGGGCATGCGTTTGCCGTTGTATTCGCCGCCGAGTAGGCTGTATAAGCCAAAGTGTATCATCATGCCGAATTTGGCGTTGCGAAACCATGTTTTGTTATTCATAATATTTCCTCCTTACATATTGCGTTTTTAGAAATATCTGTTATACTTTATATATTAGCATATATTTGCATACAAGCAATATTCGAAATCATAAATTTGTTAATCAAAATCGTTTTTTTGGAGGAGAAAATGTTAGATATTCGTTTGAAGTTTTTTGGGCGCAAAGTCATAAAAAACAATTGGGAAATTGATAAAAGCATAGCGGTGAACAGGATCTATATCATGCATGGAGGCAAAGGAAGCTATGCGCTTGGCGGGAGAACATTTCCCCTAAAAAAAGACTATTTCTATTTTTTTCCGTTAAACGCAGAAGCCGTATTTATAAATAACATACAGGAACCTGTTGAACTTACCTACTTTGATTTTACGGTGTATCCTTCCATTTTGTCCGATCAGGTTTTAGAAATCTGTCTGGCAGAGCACGATTTACTGTCATCTGCGGCAAAAGTATGCTGCTTTATTGTAGAAAATGAAAACGATGAAGCACTTTGTGCCGCAAACTTAAATATTTTGTTTTATTTGGCACAACGCATTTATCCCATACAGACAGTAGACGATCCGCGAATGAATACAGTCATGCGATATATTGAAAAAAATTATGCTTCGCAGATCACGGTGCAGGCGCTTTCTGCATTGGTGTACATGGAAACAAATTATTTTATTAAGACGTTTAAGCGGTATTTTAAAATCACGCCATATCAATATTTGAAAGATTACAGATTTCTGATGGCGCAAAGAAAAATAGATAAAGGCGAGAAAATCAGCGCGGTTGCGCTTGCGTGCGGTTTTTTATCGGCGCCGGCGTTTTCGGCTGCATATAAAAAGCGATTTGGCGTATATCCGTCCGAGCAAAGTAAAATATAAATTTACGAAAAAGAACAAGCGATGCTGCATATTGTGCGACTTATCGGCGGCACAGATGATTTTGTGCGGCGGGCTGAAAAAACAAATAGCAAAAAAACGGGGAAACAGAAAGAAAAACTGCTTAGAATTTACGCACAGATATGGACGCTTGAAGTGTTTTTCCTATATGAAAAAAGCTCCAAAAAGGAGCGCCGCTTTTAATAAAACAAAAAAGCCTCACAGGCGCAGGCATGCAAGGTTTTTTTAAGGGTATATAGATTTTTATAAATGGTATGCGCGTTTTGGACGTCTGTGCGCGAGCAATAGGCTGCCGCGGTCATGCATTTGTACTTGTGCGGCAGCCTATTTTGGGCTATGCTTCGACTCGGTCAGTAAATATAATGGCAACGGGACGAGCCGTGCAATAGCTGCGCCTAAATTAACAAGGGTATGTGTAATCTGGTATAATTATTTGCACACGACGGGTGCGCTGCAGCGTACAGCCGGTTTCACATGATGGGAACAGCTGTGCGGTATTTATTATGAAAATATATGGCGGATATATGTTGCACGCCGTTTTTTGTTCCAAGGCGTATAACCGTATGCAATGCCCGGCATATGCTTGGCGCAATAAAACGCGTGCCGACAACTTCTTGACATTTGTTGCAAACTGCAATATAATGAGCAGACAAAATTTGTTTTTTGAGGTGTAAAGCATGTTTTATGAGCAGATGCATTTTGGAACACCCGATTATTTTAAAAAGGAATCGGGTGAAAATTTCAGCTTCCCGCCCCATTTGCACCAATGTTTTGAACTGTTGCTTGTAAAGAATGGGGAGATGGATGTAACGGTTGGCAAAAATAGGTATACTCTCCAAGCAAACGAATGCATCCTCATTTTCCCAAACCAAATCCATGCATTAAGTTCAAGCAAATCTAAACATGAACTCCTTATTTTTTCGCCTAAACTCATTCAGGCGTATTATACTAAAAAATCCGGGGAAATACCTACTGACAACCGCTTTGTGTTAGATCATTATTTGCAAAGCCGATTAAAGGCGCTTTCGCAAACCGCTTCGGTTATGGAACTGAAAGGCCTTTTATACATGGTTTGCAGTGCATTTGATAAAACGGCAGCATATGAAAATGCTTATTCTGATAATGGGCTGCTGCCGCAAATTTTTGCATTTGTGGAACAAAACTACAACAGTTGTTGTACCCTGAAAAGTTTGGCGCGTTTTTTGGGTTATGACTATGCTTATATTTCGCGCATTTTTAAGGAAACAGCCGGTATTTCTTATAATAACTATGTAAACATTTTCCGTTTAAATACCGCGGGGTACCTTTTAGATAACTCCGAAATGTCTATTTTAGACTGTGCGGTTGAATGCGGTTATAAATCTTTGCGCAGTTTTAACCGAAATTTCAAGCAGTTTTATGGCATAGCGCCAAGTGCTTACAGAAAAAGGCGGATGTCTGTAAAAAAGCAAAACAATGTTATTCCAGAATAAAACCGGCAAAGGAAATGGATGCTTCGCCTCTGTAACGGAAATAAAGATCGCAAATACCATCCGGCAGCTGGATGGGAGCTGAAAACGAATGCCACGCATTACATCTTGAAAGCGGAATTTTGGCAATGGCAGGGCCGTCATACTGCAAAGAGACTTCTAACTCACTTTCAGAAAATAAACCGGCAGTTTTCACGGTGATTTTTGTGATGTTTTTGCAGTCGAACGAGCGGAAACCAATAACGGCGCCGTCTTTTACATTTGTAATATATTGCATGGGTGCGCTTTGGTCATCTCCATCCTGCGTCAGGTACGGCGCGTCTGTGCAAACGCCGTCACACAGTCTGAAAAGATGACAGGCAATATAGGCGGGATATTCGCCTTTGCCTTCAAGCGGGTCGCCGTTCAGACCGCAGCTGGAAACACGTACTTGTTTAATGCTTCCGTCCGGCGCAATTTCAATTGGTTCTGCGCAGCCCTGACGGCTAAAGCAATGATTGTTTGTATGCCTGTGATAGAAAATATACCATTGTCCGTTTATACATTCCATGCCGCCGTGATTGTTATTTAAATAAGCAACCGGCATGTTTTGGGGCTTATACGAATCGATCCCCACATCGCATGCAGATACAATGGTGCCCATATATTTAAAATCGCCGGTAGGGCTGTCGCTTATGGCATAGCAAAGCTCATGACATAAAATGGAAGAGTATACAAAATAGTATTTGTCTTTGACTTTGCGTATCGAGGAGGCTTCAAAAAATTCATGGCCTTCATACCCAGTGCCTTTGCTTGCGTAGCAGGAGGGAACAACCAGCTTTGCCTCTTGGGTAATCGTCAGCATATCTTTTGCGAGAACAACAACAATACTGCCCTTTCTTGTGGACGTTCTCGGACAGGATCCGCTATAGAGATAGGTTTTTCCGTTTTCATGCAGAACGGCAGGATCAAACTGCGGATCATCCTCTTTGCCTTCTCCTAAGCGGGTGCCGTCGGCGTGTTGCACGTAGCCGTAAAATTTATATTCTCCGGCAGGCGTATCGCAAACGGCTACAGAAATTACTTTTGCTTCACTGAATACATAATACAGATAATATCTTCCGTCTGCGCCCCGGCAAACGTCGGGTGCCCACATACTCATCTTTCCGTCTTTATTCAAAGGATCTTCTGTCTTTTTTAAAATCACGCCTTCATATCTCCAGTCGGATAAATCCTGCACGGGCGCGCTGTAGCACACATAATCATTTAAACAAAAGCCATGCCCGTTAAAACGGTCATGCGAACCAAACACATATACTCTGTCGCCAAACACATGCGGTTCTCCGTCGGGGATATATTCCCAGCACGGCAGATATGGGTTAAATGCCTGTTTTTTCATGAAATCAGCTCCTTTTTTGGTATTATATCAAATTTAAAAATAGACGTCTATACAGCATTGCGATGGAAAATAGACAAAATTTGTTTTTTAAGAAAATTAAATGGTGCAAAAGTTATACTTGGAACGACAAAGAAACCTTTTTAAAATTACAGGGTTGTTATAGATAATATGAAGCAGAAGTGCGGCGGGATAAATGCCTGTTCCTTCAAAACTTGCGTATAGCCATTAAAAAAGCAGCATAACTGTATATACACAGTTGTGCTGCAAAAAATATTTATTTCACAACGCCGGTATAAGTGTCCTGCACAAGCTTGTAACTTTGCATGTTTCCGATGTCATATCGATTGCCGGGCATTTTCATTGCGTGTATCGGCCGTTTTTTGCACAACCATGCCAAAAAACTTCCAGGCGCATCAATGCCGCAGCCTTCTGCAATCCCTTGTCCAATCAAGGGCAGATCCTCTTTTTTATAAAGATAAAAGGGTGGAATCAGTGAGGTGCCTTTGGGCACAGACGGTTTTTCCTCCATATTCGTTATAAGGTCTGTTGCATCTACCTCTGCCACACCGCTGCGTTTTAATTTCTCCGGATCGGTTTCGGTATAGCGCATAACGCAGGTGGTCTGTTTTTGCTCAAAATAAGAAAACAGCGTGCGTAAGGAAAAGTCCAAAACGTTGTCGCCGGCAGCGACGAATAAATCGGAGGATACATGCAACTGACTGATTGCAAGCTGTATATCCGAAACAGCGCCCAGACGATTTTCATTACAGGTGGTTCCGTCATCCAGGATCACAATAGGTGTCTGTATTTTCTTTTTGCTGGCCCAATCAGTAAAGTGACTTAAAAATTTATGGTTGGAAACCAAGATAAAACGGTCTATTTTGCGTGTTGTGTCAATGTCGTCTATGATCCAGTCCAGAATGGTTTTTCCTTTAATCTCCAAAAGTGGTTTTGGCATATTTTCCGTCAGAGGATAGAGCCGGGTTGCGTACCCCGCGCATAAAATCAAACAATCCATTTTTTTACAGCCTTTCTTTTCTATATATTATATTGATGCGGTTTTGTGACAGACTACCTTCCAAAACACGGTATGTATCGTGCATTGTGCTGCAAACAGCAGGTTTAGAATGTGCAGCCATCGGATGTCTGGCAAAAATGTACTGAAAATTTATCCGAAAGCGCAGGGAAGCGTTTGAGGTATTTTTCGGTTACTTCTTTTTTTATTTGTTCTCGGTATGCGGGGTTGATGAGCGCCATGCAGCACCCTTTAAAACCTGCACCGCTGAAGCGTCCGCCGTAAATACCTTTTGTTTCAAGCATGATCTCATATAAAGCCTTCAGCTCGGCAGAACCCGTTTCATAGTTGTAAATACTGCTGTATCCGCTCTGGAATGAGAGTTTGCCGAAAGTTTCAATATCGCCGCGGCGCCATGCGTCAACACCCTGCTGTACGCGTTCAAATTCACTGTAGAAATGCTCTGCACGCTTACGCCAATTCAGCGGCAGGCGAGATTTATACTGTTCAAAAATAACTTTTGGTACATCCCGCAGATGGCTGTCTTCAAACCGTTCATAAGGCATATCAGAAAATGCCTTAAGCGCATAGGAGGCCGCTTTGAGTTCGTCTACGCGCATGTTGAATGCACTTCCTACCAATGTTCTTTCAACACCGCTGAAAAATACCGCAATTTCAAAAGGCGGCATATCCGGACTTTGCGGAATACATTCGTAAGAATTATCTTTTGTATCTAAAAACAAAAGATGATTTTTCTTGCTGTACAGTTCGCAGGATTGATCCAGTGTGCCTACGTTGACGCCTACATAGCCTCGCTCTGCCTGCAAGGCAATTTCTATAATTTCCTGCTTGGACAAGAGTAGATCGTTTACTTTGCAAAGCGCAGATAAAAAGCATAAAATCACAGCGGCAGAAGAAGAGAGACCGCCAATGGGGAGGGAACCTTCTATAAACGCATATAAGCCTGTTTTTACAGGATAGCGATCGTAAAGAGACTTTGCAGCGCCGCGCAAATAATCTGCCCAGTCATTTTGTTTCGGTGGTACGGAAGCAACTAAAAATTGCTTGATTCCCGGGAAATTGGCGCTGCATACTTCGATGGTTCCGCTTTCGGAGGGGGTGTATGCAATTGTAATGCCTTTATTGATGGCAAATCCGGAGATAAGACCAAACTGATGGTCTACATGTGCGCCAATCGGGCAAACACGATAAGGGCAGAAGGCGGTACTTGCCGTCGGCTGATCGGGATAGTGCATATGAAATGCTTCTTGTATGGACATGGCAAAAGGCTCCTTTACATATTAAATTTATTCCTTAATTTGGTGGAATGCTTTATCCCATAAAGGAAGAATTTGATGGGCGGAAAAACGCTGTTTATTATGGTAGGCAGCTTGTCCAAACTGATTGCGTATCTCCGGGTTGTCCGCAAGAAAACAAAGCGCTTCGCAAAGCGTGGTCGTATCATTCTTAGACACCAAAACTCCATTTTTACCATTTTCAATCAATACGTTTGCGCCGCCGCAGTTGGTGCTTATGCAAGTCATGCCCATGCTCATGGCTTCCAATAATGTGTTGGGCATACCTTCGTAGTTGCTTGTGAGAACAAACATTTCAGATTGCTGCAACCGCTCAAGAAGATTTTCGGGTTCGCCCATTAGTTTAATGTTCCAGTCGTGTCCGTTTTCATGTATGTAAGCGGCGCACTTTTCTTTATCCGGTCCATCGCCGTACACCTTCAAAGTATATTCAGGATGGGATTTTGCAAATTCTGAAAATGCGTCAAATAGCATAAATAAATTTTTTTGTGTATTATCCAGTCTTGAATGTGTTGCCACCGAGAGTTCTTTTTCAAGATCGTCGGCAGGCTCCGGAACGTCACCAACAAAATTTGGGATAACAAAAGAACGACGCTGTATTTTTTCAGAGAAATAGTTTTTTTGTTCTTCCGTTTGAAAAACATACGCGCTGGCAAAAGGATAAACCATGTTTCGTAAAAGCTTTAGTCTAAAATTTTCCGGCACAAAATTCGGATCGTTGCGCTCGCATAAAACAGTCGGGATTTTTGTACCTTTGACCGCAAACATTGTGGCAACATTTGCCGCGACGCCGAATGAAACAAGAAGGTCGAAAGCGTGTTCCTGTATAATAGATTGAATCATGGCTTTTTGCTTTTTAAATGCGGAAATTTTGTTGCCCCGAAATTTTACAGGAAATATTTTGAGAAAGTCATAATCATCGGGCGTGCGGTCGGCATCTAATAAAATAATGCTTATTTCATGTCCCATATCATGCAAGCCGCGCAGTAGTAGCGTTAAATTTTTTCCATCGCCAGTGTTTTGCAATTTGTCAGAAAAGAAACATAAATTCATATAAATCCCTGTCTTTCTTTCAGAATTGTTGTTGCAAAATTGTAAGTAATATACATATAATAGCACACTCTATTTAAAAATGCAAGTGGAAAGCAATTTGTGCATTGTTTGACAAAACGTGGGAAATATGTATAATAAAAAGCATAAAGGTGCGAGCCGAATGAATAAAAAAACAATTTAAGGGAACTTATGATTTATATGCTATATGGAATCATGACAACAGTGGTTAACTGGGGCGTATATTGTGCACTGGAATTTGCACAGGTGGATTTGAATGTATGCAATGTAGCAAGCTGGGGAGCATCCCTAATATTTGCATATGTGACAAATAAATTTTTTGTGTTTAAATCCAGAAGCCGGCGGTTTTGGCACGAATTCGGATTGTTTTTCGGTGCACGTTCTCTTACAGGTATTTTAGAGTTGGGATTGTTTCCGGTATTGCTGCAGATGGATAATCATACCCTGTTTGGAATTGAAGGATTTGTTGCTAAAATCTTAGTATGTATTGTTGTGGTTATATTAAATTATTTCTTTAGCAAATGGATTATCTTTAAATAGAAAATGGGAGATGTGTATATAATAATGTAAAAACACGTATAAGAACAGCAAAAGCAGTGTAAAGAAATACAAAAACAGAAAAACAGCGAAAAAAATAAAAAAAGTGCTTGACAAAAGCAAGAAGATGTGATATAGTAATAAAGCTGTCGCAAGAAGATAGCGAAAAAGCAAGCAAAAAGCGAAAAAAAGGTTGACAACAAAGGAAGCTTGTGGTATAATAAAGTTCCCTTCCGAAAGGAAGAGAAATCGGACATTGAAAATTATATAGCATAACCAGCAAAGGTTCTCGTTTTTTACAGAAGTAAGAAAAGAATTTGAGTAATTGAGTCAAGAAACTTAATGAAAGATGGAAAACTAACTCTGAGGAGTTGGAAA
>CALXJH010000168.1 GCA_944388555.1 uncultured Clostridia bacterium | reverse complement strand
TGATATCCATGTTTATAAAGAGCTTTGCATTACCGATTGGATTTTCACTTGTCGGAGGAATATCGGGACTTGTATTTCTTGCTAAAAATCTTGGACACATATGGCCGTACTCGCTTATGGCATACGGCATGAACTCCAACTCACCGCAGCAGATGATAGAGAGCGGATATATCCCATTTGTACTGATATGTATTGTATATATTGCACTGTTTTCCATATTAGGCAGTATACTTATGTCAAGAAAAGAGCTGTAAAATAAAACCTGCCGGATTTTTATATTCGGCAGGTTATTATGTGTTTTTAATATAACAATAGATTTACAATTATACACTCGGGACGGTGTCAAAAGAAATATAAATTCCTAAATTGCCTGGTATATAGCTTATACTAAGAGCTTTTTCACCGTCTGATAAAATTGTTCCCGTGGAGGTATAGTCCTGCCCTTTTACATCTTCAGAGACTTCTTCAACTTTTGAAAACCCCTGTTGTTTTAAAATCTCAATATATGCGTTATATTCTTCGTCTGTCAAATCAACAAGAAAAACAGCACAATACTTTTTTGTTTCATTAAGTAAAGCACGGTTCACTGTACCGGGGGGAGTAGGGAGTCCCTCTGTATATTCGTTTTCAGGCCATATGCCCTCGTTAAGGGTAACTATACTATCGGTAGAATTGGTGCCTGAATTTATGCCTGACTCTTTATTAGAACATCCGGCAAGTGTCAGAGATAAAATAACAGCAATAAAAAATATAAATTTTTTCATGACTGCCTCCTGATTTTTACAAAGGTTCTTATTAGCTGAAATACAGCAAAAACAATAGCTATAATTCCTATAATTAAAATAATAAAGGGTATATCTATCCCATATCCCTCAACTTGTATATTTGTCATGGCATTCGCTTGTCCGATTGCATTTTGGGGTACAGTTTCAGATTGGATAATTCCATAAACCACAAATGCGATAACAGCAATACAAATACCAATAGCCATCGAAACAATTCTTCTGAGATTGCTCGCAGAATAATCCTTTTTTTCATCTTGCCCCGAAACACTTTCCGCAAATTCTTTGGGAGCACCGAGACGATCTATTACCTGCTGTTCTGTTTCGCCGTTTTCAAGTGCAGAATCAAAGATCTCACCCAGATCGCGGATAATTTCATTTTTTGCTTTATTTGAAATATGCAAATTTTTTGATACTTGTTTAATATATTCTTCTTTCATCTTCATTCCTCCGCTTGCTTATAGAAGTCAATAAAATCATTTACACAGTCAGTATATCTGTTCCAAAAAGAAATAAGCTCATTTAATGTTTCTTTACCTTTTTCAGTGAGAGAATAGTATTTTTTCGAGCCTCCGTTTGCTGCCGCAGGAGCTATTCTACACTGTATGATACCGGCTTCCTGTAACCTGTATAAAATCGGATAGACGGTTCCTTCTTTCGCATAGCCTAATATATCGGCGCCGTTTTTATTCAGCTGCGTAATAATTTCATATCCATAAGTTTCTTTTTTTGCAATAAGACACAGTAAGACCATTTCGAGGGAGCCTTTTTTAAATTGTTGAACATATTTGTTTTCCATATAGTTCACTTCCTTTTGTAATACTAATTAGCATTACTAAGTAGTATTATACACGAAGATATTTTAATTGTCAATATTAAGGTTAAAAGTTTATATAGATTAAAAGACCGATATAAATGATTATTTATATCGGTCTCTAATTTATTTTAATTTCATTTATTTGTTAATCAGTTCTTCTGCCATATCAATCAATTCTTCCTTTGTAAGAGAACCATTAATTTGCATTAGGTCATATTTTATGCCGTCCTCTTCCCAAAATAGATTTTGAACTTCAGAAACAGTAACTTCATTAGCACCGTATGAGAATATAAGTTCGCCGTTTTTCTCAGCTTTTTTATCCTCTTCAGTCAGTTCGTAATCAGCCGGAACTGCCTTACTGGTATAACTTCTGTAATAGAGAGGTATATTGCCAACCGTTGCCGCTTTTTCTCCATTTATATGCATTTCAGAGTCGTATTTTTGAGAGATTAGTGTAACTTCATCATTGTTCTTCTCATAACGAAAATATAAGGATTTGAATTTTTCAACGCTTTTATCGGAATCATCACGTAAATCATTTTTAACGACGGATCCGTTATCAAATTCATACCCATTTTCAAAGGATTGAATCAAGACAGGTGAAAATCCTGTATCCTGCACACATTCTTCGGCTGTAGGCAGGGATTTGTAATTAGCAACGGAAGATGAACTGAGGTTCCATGATTTAATTACGCCGCTTGCAGCAAAAGCTGTAATTCCCAGAACCATTGTTGCCGCAGCTACCACTAAACATATTTTTTTCTTTGACATTTTAGAGCGCTCCTTTTTATCATTGTAATTTTTCACTTTAAATAAAATTCTCTGCTGTTCTTGTGAAGTAATTTGAATTTTGTCCAATGCCTGATGTAATTCATATTCTTTCATCACTGTCACCCTTTCCATATTCTAATTTCAATAAATCACGAGCATATTGTAAACGCTTTCTTACTGCTGCCGGTGAGATTGAAAGAATTTTAGATATTTCTTTGGTCTGATATCCCTCTATATAAAACAAGTGAATAATTGTTTTATATTTATCCGGCAAATGGAGAACTTCATCCAGGATGTTTGTTTCATGCTCAGTATGAGCAATATTATGTGCATCATCTAAGTCTATTGTTTCGTGCTTATAGCGAAATTTATGCATATCTTTACATGTGTTTACTGTCACACGCAAGAGCCATGCTTTTTTATGTTCTTCATCACGGAATACAGGTGATTTTGTTATATATTTAAAAAAAGTATCAGAAACCGCATCTTCGGCATCACAGCGGTTACAAAGTAATGTAAAACATAATTTAAACAAGCTGTTAGAATAAATTTTTACCGTGTGTTCGATTTCGTCATCAGTCGGCCGTACTGTAGACTGTTTCATCTTATTCTCATCTCCTTTCACTATATACACGACTATAGAGCGCTGATTGTGATAAATTTTTAAATAAAATGGAATGTTATAAGTAATTTATTATAAATACAGCAACGCACCTCAATTTCAAATGCGCTGTAGGCTTTTTTATTCACTTGCTCTAAGTCTTTCAACCACACTATGATGGCTCATGTTATGATAGCATATTGCAGGTGTGATAATCGACATAAGTATGAGAGCCGGAATAAAAATCAGTAAAGGCGTAATTATAAAATGTAGGTAAAAAACCACATCTGATACGCAATTCCCATAACAATTCCATAAGTAATTACGCTTCCTATTGGTAGAGTTATAATCACTGTAATAGCAGTATACCATAAACCTTTGCCGATAAATATTGTTTTAAACAATTTTCTCGTTATTCTGATAGATTGCAGGACAGCAAGCTCCTGCTGTCTTGTCTGCACGGATGTGATAACAGAAGTGATAAAATTAAATATTCCTATTCGGACAAGGATAATGCTTAAAATACTTCCTGCTGTTAAGTGCATATTTTGTATACCTTCAAACTCTTTCTCAAAGATTGTCGGGATTGATATGCTATATTAGGGTCAACAGTTTCACAGCCATTTTTAATCCATTCTTCAATGGCAGAGATTGCTGAAAGCTCATTATTTAAAGCTGTTTTCATAGCATCGGTTTCGCCTGTCTGAAAATAAATTCATCCGTAGGTAATATCAGGTATATGTGGAGGAAATGAGCATGCTGCGGAGAGGGTGCATGGGGAATATTACCAATCGCCATGACCGCATATTCTTTTATATTCCCGTTTCAAAAATCAAACAGAATTTTATCTCCGATGTCATAATATCTGCTTTTACCAGTACCGATATAGGAAAATGCAATGACATAGTTTCCTGTTTTGAATTTTTCAAAATCTACTTTTCCGTCCACTATCTCAAGCTTATTTATAATAAAATCGTCCACATCGTATAAATACGACATTATAGAATGTTCTTCCGTTAGAAGTTGTAGCTGTTCGTCCGTATATGGAGATCTGCATGTATCTTTGTATTCTTCATAAACCCTGTTGGCATTTTCAAGCCCTGTTTGGCTGAACTTATGAATCATCTCCATCATGTAAACGCTTCCAAAATCGGTTATGCCATTCAGTGATTTTATTTCGTTTTGAAGCTCCTTTGACACGCCGTTAAATACAGTCAAAGATGAACTCATATTTATTAACGATGCATCAGTGATATAAAAAACAGATACCGCGCGGCTTTCGATATATTTATTTATATCAAAGCTGTTTACTATGAATGGAAGTGATTTAGGGGCAATTGGCACAATTGATCACAGAGCTGTTGCAGAGTATAAATCATCTAATAGTCCGGACGAATATCATTTTGTCGTATACGATTGTACTAGCGGATCTATCCTTGCCAGTGTATATGACAAAAGCACAGAGGTGCTTGAAAGCTATGTGGTACATTCTTCTGCAAGAGAAGG
>CALXJH010000167.1 GCA_944388555.1 uncultured Clostridia bacterium | reverse complement strand
TTGTAACAGCATACGGAAAATTTGAATATGCGAAAAAAGCGTTGGAATTAGGTGCATTCGGCTATCTTCTAAAACCCGTCGAGCCGGATGAATTGACGCAAACGTTAAAACGGGCAAAGCTGCAGCTGGATAATGAAGCAGGTGTCAATGAGCAGATCCATCATTTTGAACGTACAAAACTTTTGTATTCGCTTATTGACAGCTATAATGCGGATCAGGATTTGCAGGAAAAAATGGGTAGAATCGGTATAACAAATTTGGAAAATCCCTTTGTTCTTGTTCTTATGAAAACAGCACAGCCTATACAGGAAAACACGCTGCATTTAGAACATTGGAATCATGTTTTTCTGCCGGTTTCGCACAATAAATCTCTTCTTTTTGTACAAAGTAAAACGGATCGATTTAATGTTGTCAGCTATAAAAATCTGATCGTAAAACTGAAAAAGTACAGCGAACAGAAAGATGTTTATTTTGGTGTTAGCCGCGTGATGCGTCAGATTCGTAAATTCAGAGCGGGGTTTATGCAGGCGGAAAATGCACTGGATACCGCGTTTATAAATAAACAGAAAGTGAATATGTATAGAGACAGCACCGATCAAGTAAAAGAGGTAAACGCGTTTATTGCTGGATTTAAGGCAACGCACAGTATAAATGAACTGTTAAGTCAGCTTCCGTCTGTTTTAATTCAGAATAAAATCAATATTGAAAATTTGATACCGATTGTGTCTTATCTAACTCTGCAAATTGGCGTCGATGCGGAGAGCGCGGAAATCGACAGCCGAGAGTTGATCAATCAGTTTCCCAATATAGAATCTTATTTTTCTTATCTTTACCAGTGTATTAACGAAAGCCATAAGAAAGGGAGCGGCAAAACGACTTCGCGCTATGTTATCAAGGAAATCACAGATTATATCAAATATAATTATAATCAAAAGCTCATGATTAACGACCTGGCGCAGAAATTCTTTTTAAATCCCAGCTATCTTAGCAACTTATTTAAGGTGGAAACCGGGAAATCATTTACTTCCTTTTTAGTGGAGTGTCGTTTGAAAAAAGCGGTTGAACTTTTGGAAAATACGAATCTTTCGTTGTATGAAATCAGTTCACAGGTAGGATATGACGATTATTTTCATTTCAGTAAATTGTTTAAGAAATATATGGATATATCTCCGGCAAATTATCGTAAGAGCAAGGCAAACAAGGAAACCAATCAATAGTAAAGGAAGTGTGTGAGGCATGTTAGAAATTAAAGAGATGGATTTGGTTGTAATCGGCGGTGGACTTTCCGGCGTATGTGCGGCAGTTGCGGCTGCACGCAAAGGTTTAAAAACGGCTTTGGTGCATGACAGACCTGTCCCCGGAGGAAACTGTTCTTCTGAAATTGCTATCAATATGAACGGTGCCGCACAAAACGGACATTCTCCTTCAGTTTATGCGCGCGAAGGCGGTATTGTCGAAGAATTTAAGCAAAATTACCGCTATTATGGAAAAGACCGCGATATTGCCTTTTTCTCTATGCTCCATAACCAGGAAAATTTAGAAGTGTATTTAAATACCTATATTACGGAGGTAGAATATGAAGAAGACAAGATCCTGTCTGTATCGGGTGTACAGCTTGCCTCAGAGCGTACTTTTAAATTTGTAGCCCCTTTGTTTATTGACAGCACCGGCGATGGCAGTGTAGCAGTGAAAGCCGGCGCTGAATATATGTACGGCAGGGAGGCACAATCAGAATTTGGGGAAAGTCTTGCCCCTTTGGAAGCAGATGAGTACACCATGGGAGACAGCATTATTTTCCGCGCGCGTGATGTTGGAAAACCAGTGCCGTTTCATCGCCCCGACTGGGCGTATGATATCACCAAGTGTTCCTTTTTTAAGAACCTGGGAGCGGATAAAGGTTTAGATCGGGCGTTTTATGCCATCAATGGACCGGAGGTTGAAGGCTATTGGTGGATAGAATACGGCGGACAGTTAGATACGGTTTATGACAATGAGGATATTGCAGCTGAACTGCGAAAAATCGCTTACGGAACTTGGGACTACATGAAAAATTCGGGCAAGTTCCCAATTTTGGATACATATCAGCTTATGCATGTAAGCACTTTGCCGGGAAAAAGAGAATCCCGCCGTTTTGTGGGAGATCATATCCTGACGCAAGTAGACGTAGATACGAAGACAGATTTTGAAGATGCCGTTGCAACAGCTGGCTGGGAAATGGATGTGCATGCTCCGAAAGGTATTTACGATGATGGAAGCGCAACTTTTTGGCATTTTGTAGGTGGAACACTCAATTTGCCATTCGGAATGATGTATTCAAAAAACATAAAAAACCTGATGCTTGCAGGCCGAAACATGAGTGCAACGCACGTGGCATTTGGAACATCTAGACTCGCGTGCCAGGGCGGTGTAGCCGGGCAGGCGTGCGGTACAGCCGCTTATCTGTGTAAAAAATATAATTGTTTTCCGCGCGATATAAGACAGACGCATATCCGTGAATTACAGACCATTCTTTTGGCAGATGACCAGAATATTTTAGGTTTTAAGGAGCCGTCGGATCCGTCGCTATGCGAAAATGTCACCGTTACGGCTTCTTCTGAAAAGGAGTATAGTAATCAGGAAGCGGTGGGCATGATTCCGCTGGATGAAACATATGTGCTGGCATTGCCGTCTACCATTGGAAAAATTGACTCCTTCCAAGTCAAAATCAAAAATTTTGATGTCGTTGATCAGATTTTAAAATTAAAAATAATGAGCGGTACAAGAAAGGAAAACTATATTCCTGAATACATCCTGCACGAGCAGGAAATGACAATTCCTGCCGGCTATAATGATTGGCTTGAACTGCCCATTGCCGCAGATGATCTTCAGGATGATAAAGCATATATTCTGTTTGAAGTAAACCCGATGCTCCGACTTTATGCCAATAATACCCTGTTGACCGGAGCGGTAACTTTTTTGGCAAAGCCGCAGACCGAAACAACCTCTAAATATCAGGGAATTTACCGCTTGTGGCGGCTGAGAAAAGACAAAGAATACAGAAGCATTGCGTTTCGTGATGTCAAACCGGAGCAGAACATCTATGCTGCAAAAAATGTTTTAAATGGTTATTCTCGTCCTTATGGAACACCGAATGTATGGATCAGCCAGACAAATGACCATGAAGAATGGCTGATGCTTTCCTACGATGAGCCAAAGGCCGTCGGTGATATAGAATTGATTTTCAATACAATGCTGGAAGAGGATAATATGCCGGATAATTTGCCGACGATTGTTAAATGCTATGATCTGGAAATAGAAAGAGCGGACGGGGAACTGATATATTTGCCGGATCTGTTTAACTATAAGCGGGTGGCAAGACATTCCATCAACTGTGACGATGTGGTGAGCATTACGATTAACTTTAAGGAAAATTACGGTTCAGAGTATTTTGAACTTTACGGAATCCGTTTTCCCGAAAAAGAACCGCAAGCCTAAACTATATTTTTAATATTATAAGCCAAGAAAGCAGCTCCGATAATGAAATATGGAGCTGCTTTTTAAATAGAGGCAAAAAAAACTTGACTTTAGCGTTTTAGTGTGATAAAATACTAAAGTATTAAATACAAGGAAGTGAAAAACATGGAAAAAATGCATACGCCTGCAGTAGATAAATTGTTTCAGGTGATATTAAATTTAGAAACCATCGAGGAATGCTATAATTTTTTTGAAGATATTTGTACGATAAAAGAAATACAGGAAATATCACAGCGCCTGGAAGTGGCAGAAATGTTGAATCAAAATAAAAGTTATCTGGAAATTTCTAAAGAAACAGGCGCCAGCACTGCAACCATAAGCCGCGTCAATAAATGTCTGGTCTATGGTTCTGACGGGTATAAAACCGCTCTGGAAAAGCTAAAGCAAGCGGAGGCGAAATAAAAAATGAATTTTGAAAATCATGTTTTGAAAAATGAAGAAAAAGCAATATTTAGGCTGCGGGGCTTATACCAGAAGTATGGATACAGTCAATATAAAATGAGTAAATTTGAAGAATATGATCTGTATGTGCGTAATAAAGATTTTTTAGTTTCGGATAGTGTAATTACCTTTACAGATACCAACGGAAAGCTCATGGCACTTAAGCCGGATGTAACGCTGTCTATTATTAAAAACAGCAAAGATACAGCAGGATGTGTGCAGAAATTATATTATAATGAGAATGTATATCGTGTTTCAAAAGGTACGCACACCTTTAAGGAAATTATGCAGGTAGGTCTGGAATGTATCGGAGACATCGACAACTATCATATCTATGAAACCATTTTTCTCGCACTGGAAAGCTTAAAGAGTATATCGGAAAAATATATTCTGGATATATCGCATATGGGGATTATTACCGACGCATTGGATATGCTGGATGCATCCGATGAAGTCAGAGCGGCACTTTTAAAGTGTATTGGTGAAAAAAATGTGCATGAGATTACACAAATTTGTCATGCGGCGGGGATAGACGAGCAAAAAGCGGATGTATTAAAGCAACTGATACTTTTGTATGGGCAGCCGCAGCAAGTAATACCCAAGCTTCGGAAAATTATACAATCCGAAAAAATGACTGCTGCGGTAAATCAGCTGGAATTGCTCACAGATCTTCTTTCTAAAAATGGTTATGGGCAAAATATTCGGATTGATTTTTCACTGATTAATGATATGCATTATTATAACGGCGTGGTGTTTAAAGGGTTTGTAGAAGGTATTCCTACCGGTATTCTTTCGGGTGGGCAATATGACAAGCTGCTGGAGAAGCTCGGGCGAAAGTCAGGTGCGATCGGCTTTGCGGTATATTTGGATTTGTTGGAACGGCTGCACAGTGACACACCCAAATATGATGTGGATGCAGTCGTATTGTATGATACAAACACTGATTTGGAAGCCATCAGTATGGCAGTGCGCCAGCTTGCAGATGCAGGGAAAAGCGTTATGGCGCAGACAAGTGTACCCGATAAAATTCGTTATAGACAATTATTAAAGCTGCAGGGAAAGGAGATGGAGATTCTTGAAAACAATGCTTAATGTTGCACTTCCAAAGGGAAGATTGGGCGAAAAGGTATATACTATGTTTGAAAAAGCAGGATTTGAGTGTCCTTCCATCCGTGAAAATAACAGAAAGTTAATTTTTGAGAATCCGGAAATTGGGGTTCGGTATTTTTGGGTAAAACCTTCCGATGTAGCGATTTATGTTGAGCGCGGCGCGGCGGATATTGGTGTTGCGGGAAAGGATATCCTTTTAGAATATGGTCCGGATATTTATGAATTGCTGGATTTAAACATTGGGAAATGTAAAATGGCGGTTGCGGCAAAATCTGATTTTTATGATGATCATCAGAAAACACTGCGTGTAGCCACAAAATTTGCAAACATCGCAAAAAGTTATTATACAGCACTCGGAAGAGATATTGACATCATTCACTTAAACGGATCTATTGAGCTTGCACCAATTTTAGGGCTTTCAGATGTTATTGTAGATATTGTTGAAACGGGAACGACGCTGAAGGAAAATCATTTAGAAGTGTTGGCAAGCATTGTACCAATCAGTGCGCGGCTTATTGCGAATAAATCCAGCTTTAAATTCAAGAATGAGAAAATAGAGGAAATAATGCAGAGCCTGAAAAGACAAACGGAGGAAACGGTATGATTCGGATTTTAAAATATGGAGAAGTGGAAAACAAGGATCTATTTTGCAGAGCGGCGGCTGCGGTAGACGTCGAAGGAATCGTGCGGGATATTATCGAAAATGTGCGCAAAGACGGCGATCAGGCGCTTCGTACATACACGCAGAAATTCGACGGAGCCACATTAGACACATTACAGGTAACTGATGCGGAAATACAGGAAGCGGTAGCGCTTGTGGAACCGAAATTTTTGGAGGTTTTGCAAAAAGCAGCTAAAAATATTCAGAAATTTCATCAAAAACAAGTGCGCACCAGTTTTATAATCAACGATGAGAATGGAATTGTAACAGGTCAAAAAGTTATTCCGGTCGACCGCGCAGGATTGTATGTACCTGGAGGAACTGCGGCCTATCCTTCGACTGTTTTGATGGACGCAATTCCTGCGAAAATTGCCGGATGTCCGGAAGTTGTAATGGTTACGCCGCCCAACGAGCAAGGCAAAATCGCGCCGGTCATCCTGGCGGCTGCCAAAATTGCGGGAGTGGATAAAATTTTTAAAGTAGGAGGCGCACAGGCGATTGCAGCTTTAGCTTACGGAACAGAATCCATACCTAAAGTAGATAAAATTGTCGGACCTGGAAACGCGTTTGTGGCAGAGGCAAAAAAACAGGTATATGGCAAGGTTTCCATTGATATGATTGCAGGGCCGAGCGAAATTTTGATTGTGGCGGACGCTACAACAAATCCTAAATTTATAGCGGCGGATTTGCTTTCGCAGGCAGAACACGATAAAATGGCAAGCGCTGTACTGGTAACAGACAGCATGGAACTGGCGATAGCGGTGCAGCAGGCGTTGGAAGTACAGCTTCCGGTTTTGAAACGGGCAGATATTGCGCGCGTTTCGATTGATAATAATGGAAAAATCATTGTAGCAGATGATTTATATAAGGCAATCGAAATTGCAAACGAAATTGCGCCGGAGCATTTGGAACTATGTGTGGACAATCCCTTTGATTATTTAGACAGTATTCGTCATGCAGGCTCCATTTTTATGGGTAAGAACTGCCCGGAAGCACTAGGCGACTATCTGGCAGGTCCGAATCACACTTTACCTACAAGCGGTACGGCAAAATTTTCAAGTCCGCTTT
>CALXJH010000166.1 GCA_944388555.1 uncultured Clostridia bacterium | reverse complement strand
GGTAATCATCTAATCAAGCAACCGCTTAGACTCTGATTTAAATTGTTTTTTAGCCATATCTTTCACCTTCATGTCTAAATATTAGCACTCTCCGTCTTTGAGTGCTAATATTATTGTATCACGATTTTAGTATTTGTCAAGTGTTCGGGGCAGAAAATTAAAAAAAATGAAACTTTTTTAAAAAAAGACTTGCAATTTAGTAAAAAAGAGGGTATAATATATAGGCGGCTTAAGTTACGGGCATGAAGCGTACCTTTTTTGCAAGTTTTTGCGAGCCGAAAACGAAATATGGAGACGTATCGAAGTGGTCATAACGAGCACGATTGGAAATCGTGTTGCCGTGATGAGCGGCACGTGGGTTCAAATCCCACCGTCTCCGCCAAAGGATCGGAATGGATTTTAGCGCCATTCCGATTTTTCTTTGCTAAAAAACATGCAAGATTGTCCGCCTGTTTTTCCGCGGCAGGTCCGCGCGGGATTTATACTCTGCATTTTGTCAAACGGTCATTCTCAAAAGGACTTACCGTTTTTCGCATAAAACACCGCTTTGGGCAGGCAGAAAAAAACTGCTTCCTTTGCTTTTGGAAGCGGTTTTTTGTTCTTTGTTTCCGCGCAGGATACGCATGTATCAGGCGGCGGTATCCAGCGCTTTATTATAATTGTATATTCTGACCAATGCGGTGATGGCTTGTTCTGCCGTATAGTTTTCCTTAGGCGCAAACAGATTGCCGCCGACGCCGTTCATAAATCCAAGATTGCTGATGGTTTGCACAGAGTCCGCCGCCCAGTCGGAAACCGCATGGTTGTCGTCATATTCAAAATACATTTCCGTAGCCGCCATTGGCATCACCGCATTTATCATACGAACAATAATTGTTGCTGCTTCTTCACGCGTAAGGAAGTCTTGCGGCGCAAACTGCCGTACTTCTTTTCCGAATATGATGCGTTCTAATCTTAATGCTATCACTTTTTCGTTATCTGTATCTTCAAATGGATTGGGCGATACTTTCTTCCACTGGATATCGGTCGTGATATCTATTAGATTATATACCATTTCGCAGAAGTTTTCACGGCTGATATTCTCTTTATAGGAAATTGCTTCCATATCTTGTAAAAGGCCTATGTCTTTTGCCTGTGCGATGTAATCGGAAGCCCAATTGCTGCAATCGTTTGCAATCAGGGCATAAGCCGCTTCTACCACCGTTTCCAATTTTTCTTCCTCGGTTGTTCGGTATGCCAGTCCGCCGTGTCCTTCCGGATAAATGCCTTTTGAGATAGAATACGTACAGCCGTCGTTGTTTTCATCAAAGAACAATATCTGATATTTCCAGCCGCCGCTGTTTTCTTGGGACACGCAGGGTGTAAAGGATTTTGTGTTGATTGTATTGTAAATATCGGTTAATATTTTGCCGTAAGCGGTAGAATACCCGCTGCCATCGCTGCCGCTGCGGATCACAATATGGTCGATTTTTTCTCTTGACAAGCCTGTTAATTCTTCAAAGGTATACAGCCTTGCCGGATCGCCGCCGCTTACCGGTTCTGTTTCGGCACTGCAAGCAAGTGTTGAAACCAAAAGTCGCCATAAAACGAATACTGCGATACATTTCTTCATACCATCTCCTCCTTCAAAATTATGTTTGCTTTGGACGCAAAACGCAGGAAAATTTGTCCTTTCAATCATAACACTGTTTACAAAACCAAAAAGTTGCATTTTTATCCGCCTTTCTGCCAAAAATTTCTGTTTTGCGCATAAAAGAGCAACAAGCCTTTTAAAATTTGTGACTGCTCGATTCTTTTTGTTGGGCGGCATCCGAAAACATCTGCGGTTTTGCTGTGCGGGAACGGCGGCTGTAAGGCGCCGATGTCCTTCTTCTCTCCGGGTTTATGTCTGTGTACATTTTTCCGTCTCTCACTGCCTGAAACATACATTTACCGCTTTCCCCTTACAGCCGGCAAAAAAAAGCACCCAACCCCGACAGGGGTTTGGGTGCCGCAGTATATTGTTTTACTTGCCTAAAAACGCTACATCGTATAAGACAACATATCCGCTGCAATCATAATCATTATCTTTGTCAATATAAATTCTTAAATTGGTTACCCCGCGGAGATTCACATCAAATTCGATGGGGTCCTGGGTTTGTTTTAAATCATAGCTTGCAATTTCCTGCTCTTGGCCGTCATTTGTAACGCTGAAGAAGGCGATATTATTGATTTGGTCTGAACCGATGGCTTGGTACGGCATAACCGCTTTGCCGACGATCTTGGAATAGCCGCCCTCTAACGCTAAGGTTATGCTGGATCTTGTTTGCACATCAATATCCGGATAAGAACAGCCGTTGAGCATAACGTTTGTCAGCCCTGTGATTTTATTATTTTTTAAATAAAGTTCTTTATCTGTATCCTCAATGGTCGCATAAATACCGATTGCGTTTTTGGTTTCAATCACCTTATCCTTCATATCAATGAGCGGCGTTGTTGCGGCCGTGGGCTTTTCGCCTACATACACCGACGTTGTCTGCTGATCCCAGTCTACCGGCTTGCCCATAAGCGTTGCCATTGCGCGCAGAGGAACATACGTTGTGCCTTCATAAATCATAGGTTCCACTTTTTTGCCTGTTGCATCGGTCAGCGTTTTCTCTACGCCGTCCCAGAAAACTTTAATGCCGCCTATTTCCACGTCAATGGTTTGCGCAAAAACGGTGAAAGCGGTGACAACTACAACCGTCGCACACACGCCGGCAATAAACCCTTTTGCTTTCTCTTTGAACATAGTTTTGATTCCTCCTCATTGAATCGTTTTGTGACGTTTGCTGTAATCAAAAAGGCTTATTTGTTTACAAACGTTTATATTGTACCACATTCTTACTGAAAACGCAATACCAAACCGAAAGCATTTCTGATTTCAGCAGCCTGACATAATGTTGTTACAGAATAGAACCTACTATATAAAAAAACAGTGTGCGCATGCAGCAACAAAAAGATGCATAACCGAGCCAATTTGTGCCCGCAGGAATTTCGCACATAAAAGTATGCCTTTTTAGCGGCAGTCGGTAAAGCAACGCCGTATTGAACAAAACACGGCAAGCCAAAGGACTTGCCGCCATGTGCTTGTGTGCAAAAGGATTTTATCCCTCTTGCCGCGCGTATTTTATTTTTAAAAGTAAACAGCCGGAAGGAAAAAACAGAAACATTTTACCTGCGGCGGCAAATAAAAGTTTAAAAACTTTTGAAGACGGAAGGCGCCGCGCCGCTCTGTCCGCACTGCAAAGTTTTATTGCAAAATGCCGGCATTTTCCGGCAGTCCCCACCGGGAACCCATCTTTATGCCCGCTTAAGGCGGCTATAAAGAATCCGTTTTACCGCCGGTCTGTGCTTTGCTTGATTTAGATTTTTGCGTATGCGGCGCAGAAACGCCGGTACAGCGTATATTTTCCCCTTCTACGGTAAAGTCGTAAACCTTGTTTTTCCGGGTTTGCATACAAATGCTGCGGTTTTGATAGCAAAGGGTACATGTGCCGCCTCTTTGCGCATAAATGCGGATGGAGCGGCAAACATGCCGCTCCCACGCGATATCCACCACAAATGCCCCGCGCGCAACAAGCCCTTTCACTTCTCCCTTTTGCCATTTTTCAGGCAGCGCTTCCTCCCAGGTTTCCGCTTCTACATACCATCTACGCAGCGTTTCACCACGCACCTTGTGACAAAAAAATAAAAAAAAACCGGCAGTTAAAAACTGCCGGAAAGAATTCATTGTGCTATAAAAGATTGCCGTTTTTCGCTCTGCCGAACAGCAAAAATATGTATACAAAGCACGGCCGCTATAACCCCCGGACAGCTGATTGTTCTGTCCGGAAGCATGCAGTGCCGAAATTTTTACTTGTCGTCTGCCGACGTCGGATTGTCTGCCTGTGCCTGTGCCTCTGCCTGTGCCTGTGCCTGTTGGTCGGCAAGTTCCTTTAAATAGCTTTCTTCTTCAATAAAATGTGCCTCTGCAAGTTCCTGCATACCGGCGCTGTCTACCACAACCGTTCCCCTGCCGGTCAATACACAAGGCATTTCATACGTCTGCATCTGAACGTCTTTTGCCATACCCACATAATCCAACACCTCATTTATTTTCAGGCTGGACGTAATATTTTTGCTGATGGCATTAAAAATGCCCTCTACTTTGGAGATATTTTCAATTTTGGCTTTTTGCTCAAACATAGCCTGAATGAAATCGCGCTGCACCTGTGTACGCTGGATATCTGCCATAGGATAACTCCTGAAACGCAGCAATTTAAGTGCGTTTTCGCCGTCTAAGTGCTGATAGCCTTTTTTCAGATGGATATACAAATCCTGTGCAGGATCCTCATAATCCATATTCTGCGGCACTTCAAAATCCACGCCGCCCAGCAAATCCACCACATCTTTTACGGCGTCAAAGTTTACAATAATATAGTCATGGATCGGAATACCGGTTACATCTTTGACCATCTGTACCAGCGCTTCTTTTCCTTTTTGGAGTACCGAATTGATTTTCCAGGTAGCGCCGCCGACCTGCACCTCTGTATCACGCTGAATGGATACCACATTGACCGGATCCCCTTCATCTGAGAAAGAGAAAATCATCAAAACGTCTGCCAAAAGACCGCTTTTATCTGTACCGGCGACCAGTACATTTTTCCGTTCATGGCTTTTAACTTCTTCGTCCAGCTCGTCGATATGCCCGCCGCTGCCGATATTTAACTTTGACACATATATATACGCTGCAAAGACTTCGATCAAAAGCAGCAGAACAGTAACAATTGCAAACACTTTAAAAAATTTCTTAATATTCACTTTTTCCTTTGTCCCTCCAAATTTCACACACACTATATTTTTGTTGTTTATTTCACTATTTTAGGGCATTTCGCGCCCGAATTAGTCAGATTATTTAGTATTGTATCATAAAATAACAAAAAAAGCAACGGAGAGAATATTAAAAAAGCATTACAAAACCATCACATCCCGAAAAAAGAGACTCCCAGCATACCGCCGTCTGGGGGGCTATTAAGTATTTTTGTACTCGGTTGGCGTGATGCCGAACTGTTTTTTAAACAGACGATTAAAAGAACGCGGACTGCCGAATCCGCAGTTATAGGCAATTTCAGTCATGCTTGCATCTTTGGCTTTCATATTTTCCACTGCACGCTGCAAGCGGTAAGCGGTCAAATAATTAAAAAAGGAAAGGCCGGTAATTTTTTTAAAGCAGTGCGCGAAATAATACTTGGAAAAATTACAGTTTTCGGCGATGGCATCTAAGGAGATTGGGTGTCTGTAATTGTTTTCCACAAACTGTTCGACATGTCTTAACAGATGAATGTTATCCGCAATCTGGGCACTCTGTTTTGTAGTCACGGTCAAAAAACCGACTTTTCGCAAAGCAAAACCGCACGCGGCGTTCACCCATGCCCGGACGGCATATTCAAATCCAGGCGCACGCAAGCGGTGTTCTCTTTCGATCTCATTGATAAAAAAAGCAATTTTTGATGTGCTGTATCCTGCGGCGCAAAAATATTTTTGTGCAGCCGGATTTTAGAAAGATTGACGTTTTTTTCTTCTTCCGGCGCAGCGGGAACCTGCGCTTTGAGCACAAACAGTTTATTTTCACCCTGACTGACAAACCCGTGCAGCTCGCCGGGCATAAACAGACAAACCGTATCTTTACCCGCCGGAAAGCTTCCGTTTTCGGTAATGACTGTGGTTTCACCGCTGCGGACACAAACCAGCTCAATTTCATCATGAAAGTGCACAACATAGCTTAAATTGACAGAATCGGGGTCAATATAAGGATACCCGCTTGCTGCGCGGTGCACGTCCTCAAAATATAATTTTTCCACCCTGCTCCCTCCCTGCTTCTATTTTACTTTATTTTCTGGAAAAGAGCAATATGTGTCGCAAAATAAACAACAAAAGTATTTACAGCAAAAGCAGACAATGCTATGATTAAGGTAAGAAAAAAGAAAAGGAGAGATGGACATGACGGAATTTTTTAACATACCTAAAATTGTATATGAGGGAAAAGATTCAAAAAACCCGTTTGCATTCAAGCATTATAATGCCGACGAGATCGTCGCAGGAAAGCCTATGAAAGAGCAGTTAAAATTTGCCATGAGCTGGTGGCATACGCTGGGCGGCGACGGCACCGATATGTTTGGCGCCGGCACGGCAGATAAAAGCTTTGGCGGGAAAACCGGCATGGAAATTGCACGCAACAAGGTGTTGGCAGGTTTTGAGCTGATGCATAAACTTGGCATTTCCTATTTTTGCTTTCACGACAAAGACCTTGTGCCGGAAGGAGACTCTTTACAGGAATTTCAGCAGAATTTAGACGAAATTGTGCCTTTTATAAAAGAACAGATGGCAAAGGATTCTATCCGGTGTTTATGGGGCACGGCAAACTTATTCAATCATCCGCGGTATATGCACGGCGCCGGCACCGCCTGCAATGCAGACGTTTACTGCTATGCCGCCGCGCAGATCAAAAAAGCGCTGGATATTACGATGGCGCTTGGCGGAAACGGATATGTATTCTGGGGCGGCAGAGAGGGGTATGAAACGCTCCTGAATACCGACATGGCGTTTGAACTGGAAAACATGGCATATTTAATGAAGATTGCGGTAGAGTATGCGCGCGGCAAGGGGTATACCGGCGATTTTTATATAGAGCCCAAACCCAAAGAGCCTACCAAGCATCAGTATGATTTTGATGCCGCAACCGTGCTTGCTTTTTTGCAAAAGTACGGTTTAGAGAAGGATTTCAAGTTGAATATAGAAGCCAACCACGCAACGCTGTCTGCGCATACGTTCCAGCATGAACTGCATGTTGCGCGCATAAACGGCGCTTTTGGCTCGATTGACGCCAACCAGGGCGATCCGCTTTTGGGTTGGGATACCGACCAGTTCCCCACCAACGTATATGATGCGGCGCTTGCCATGTACGAAGTCTTAAAAAACGGCGGATTCACAAACGGCGGCCTAAACTTTGACGCAAAACCGCGCCGTGCTTCCCACACCTATGAAGATATTTTCCTATCCTATATTGCAGGCATGGACACCTTTGCGCTGGGCTTAAAAATAGCGGACAAAATGATCCGGGACGGCAGAATAGACGCCTTCCGCGCAGACAGATACGCATCTTTCCGGGAAGGCATGGGGGCTAAAATCCGGGCAAAGACGGCAGATCTTTGCACTTTGTCGGACTATGCGCTGTCGCTGGGCCGTGTTTCGGAGCCAAGCAGCGGCAGACAAGAATATTTAGAAAGCATTGTTAACGACGTTATGTTCGGCGGCTGATCACAAAAGTTTTCAAAAGAGTCGGCAGAACAAATCCAGCATCTGAAAAGCAGGCAGACAGCACACATAAAAGCAGCGTGCCGGCAGGACTTGCACCCGGCAAATCCGATCGAAAAAAGAAGAGGTGATGAAATGAACTTTGAAGAACGGGCAAAAGCGTTGGTCGCCCAAATGACGCTTGCAGAAAAAATTGCACAGATGCAGTATGACGCGCCCGCAATCGAGCGGCTGGGCATACCGGCTTACAACTGGTGGAACGAATGTCTGCACGGCGTAGCGCGATCGGGGGCGGCAACCGTTTTCCCGCAGGCGATCGGCATGGCGGCAAGCTTTAATCCGGCGTTATTGTATCAGGTTGCATGTGCCATTTCGGACGAAGCGCGGGCAAAATACAATGCCTACAAAACATTCGGTGACACCCAAATTTATCAGGGCCTGACGTACTGGTCGCCTAACATCAATATTTTCCGGGA
>CALXJH010000165.1 GCA_944388555.1 uncultured Clostridia bacterium | reverse complement strand
GATTTGTTTGACGCTCATGGAGCTTACAAACGGCCCAAAATATTTGCAGCCATCTTTTTCCTGCCTTCTTGCAAGTATTACCCGCGGAAATGGCTCATTTGTAATTTTTATATAAGGGTACCCTTTGTCATCTTTAAGCAAAATATTGTATTTAGGCCGGTTTTTTTTGATTAAAGAACACTCTAAGTTAAATGCCTCTGTTTCTGAATTTGTTAAAATATATTCAATTCGATCCACTCTGGACACCATGGCCAATACTTTTTCCGTATGCCCGCTGTTTTTAGTGAAATACTGATTGACTCTGTTCTTTAAGTTTTTGGCCTTGCCTACATATATAATTTCCCCATCTTTATCTTTCATGATATATACACCCGGGTTCATCGGCAAAGCGTGCAAAAAATCTTTCGTTACCATCCTGACCTCCAACATCAGCCTTTAAATAAATAATGCCCACTTTTACAAGCAGGCAATCCGATTATTCATAAAAATTATTTTTAATTAAGTTGCACACACCTTCCAGCGCTTCCTGTTCGTCCGGTCCGTCTACAATAATTTTAATTTCTGTACCTTTTAACACACCAAGGGACAAAACACCCAATAAACTTTTTGCATTCACACGTCGCTCCTGGCGCTCTACCAAAATTGTACTTTTGTATTCATTTGCTTTCTGAATAAAAAAAGTTGCCGGTTTTGAGTGTAACCCGACCTGGTTCAGAACGACCACATTTTTTGATACCATATATGTTGGCTCCTTATAATATTAGATAGGTTATATTACTATAATACTAAATTTTTTCAAATAAGTCAATATAAATTTACAAATTTGGCTGAATTTTTCATTATTTTTACCTTATTTTATGATTTTTTCCATTTTTAAGATAAATAAAACATATAAATAATTTAATCATCTTATCAGAGAATCATTCTAAATAAAACAACCTTTACATATAGTTTTAATAAGACATATGTAGAGGTGAATGTATATGAAAGACTATATTGCAGAACGTGTAGTTGTACTGGCAAATTATATGATAGACACAAAAGCAACTGTAAGACAAACTGCGAAAAAATTTGGCATTTCCAAGTCAACTGTACATAAAGATGTTGCATGTCGTTTAAAAAGTATTGATTACGCCCTTTATAAAAAAGTAAAACCTGTATTAGAAGAAAATAAAGCTGAGCGGCATCTGCGGGGAGGTATGGCGACAAAAGAAAAATATCTGCAATCCAAAGCAATTTAACAAAACAAATTTTGTAAAACAAAAAGCACCTGCGCGTATAGCGCAGGTGCTTTTCCTTATATTAACCTTTCGCACATCATTGCGGCATGATTTTTAAGTTGAATTTATGTGCACGTCCTTGTTGGTTATCTAAGTAGGTTGAAGCTTTTACATCGTTTGTCTCGCGCACAACAAGTACAACAGAGTCTGTTCTGTCTTCAATATCCATAATATAACTTTCAAAAGGAATGGTTTTGTCTCCGTCAACCAAATTACCGGAAACTTTTAATCCTTTCAAATTACTTACTGTAGCGTCAAACGGGAAAATAGATTTGGAACAAACAAAGCGGAAGTTTGTACCTGCATTGCCCTGTGTTGAATAAGTCATGTCAAATGCATCAAATTGCAAATTATTCTCTACTGGCGGTGTTAATATTATATTTGGCGCAGGTGCAGAAGGTGTGCCTACTGTAACCCCTGACCCGGTTATTGTAGAATTTGCAAGTGTTTTTAATGTTCCGCCGCCATAGCTTTGTTTTGAACCGTCCGGCTTTGTAATTTCAATAGTATAGGTAAACTCGGCGTTCGGATCATCCACTTTAATCAGCCATTCATACCCCGGTTCAGTATCTACTATTTTCTCAGTTTTTCCGTTTACAGTATATGTAAGCTCTGCACTTACAGCAGAAGTAGCTATATCTGAAATATAAACATATGCCCAATATTTATCATCTGTCACTTGAATAACGTACCCCAATCCGTTCGTATGTGCTGATACCGTTTGCCCAACTTCGTTAGAGTAAGTATATTCTCTGGCGTATACTGGTTTCTTTACATTCGCCAAATCCTTTATAACGACAGACATGATGCCTTTAGACGGAATGGTTAAAGTAAACTGACTGTTTACAACTTCAACGGTTGATTTATTTCCGTCCGCGTCATAAACTGTTGCGGTCGCATTTATGTCGGTGCCTACCTTTGTACCTAACGTTATGGTCGTTGTTCTTTCCTCATTGTCTTCATTCATGAGCGCAACACCTAAAACGCCATCTTTCTTAGCTGCCACGTAGTCAATATTATAATTGTCTGTATTTACAATATCTCTGTCCATCCAAAGCCACATATCGTCTTCATCATAAAACTTACCTGGCGCCTGCCCGAATTGGTAGGAATTAAAGTACGCATATCCACTCTGATATATATACGGAAAATCAATATTTTGGTTTGATTTTGCCCAGGCTTCATTTATAATAAAGTCTTCAACCATAGATAAGAATACTGGAATGTGGTGCCAATATATAGACGTCATATCTGGGCCTTTATACGGATAGTCCGGGTGATACGGAGAAGTTACATAACGATCAATATAATAACCGGGATAATTGGTAAAGCGACCAATGATCGCATTTCTTGCCTGTGTTTCAAACCAGTCGTCTCCTGTGTAAACAGAGAGCCGCACCATAGTACCTAACCAGTTATTCATAGTAATGACGTTACCATGCCCCGGCGTTACTGCATGCTCCGTTCCCATACCGGTTCTGGTGGGCAGCCATCCCGGAACATCCTCTGCCGGGAATATCTCTTTTCCTTCATTATACAGTTCAAGTGCAGATTTAGCTTCTCCATCCACATTGCCTAATCTCCATTTTTCTTCACCGTGCCAGAAGAAGTTATATCCTGCTTTATCCACATTCAGAGGACGCGCAACAGTCGCTGCCGGATCAACATGATAGGTGTTTTGTGCATAGTCATTCTGATAACCTGTTGTCCAAATCGCTGCCATCAATAATCTGCCGCATTCTTCTGCTTTATCTAAATATTTTTGCTCACCTGTTAACTCGTAGGCAGATGTTAGCGTAGAAACCATGGAAATATAATCACCATATACGAATCCGCTAACCAACATTTTTTCACGGTTTTGGGGTGAATTCGGATAGTCTTCTAAATATCTGTCAGCTGCATCAATAATCATTTGTTTATACTGCGCATCGCCGGTATACTTATAAAATGCACCTGCGGCAGTAACACTGTTCGGTGTTTTACCATTCAGTGCATGGTCAAGCAGGTAAGGCATTCTTCCCTGGCTCATTTCATATAAACCACCATAAAC
>CALXJH010000164.1 GCA_944388555.1 uncultured Clostridia bacterium | reverse complement strand
GTGTTTTATGCGTATCTTTGGATGTTCCTAAAATCAAAACGCCTTGTCGATTGGTATACCCGGGATAGCGAAGTGCTTGCTGTTGTTTACATTCCAAATCAAAATGGTAACGTAGACGCAAACATTTTTCAATTGAGAAAGAAACAACAGCAAAGCCGCTTCTTATATCAAATGCAACGGGGTGGTCGTTTATAAAAATATGGAAGTTTTGTGCAGATTTCGGCATATAAAGATGGAATTTCCCGCTAAACGGCTGTACTGCCTGTACAAGAATTTCACCTTCTCCACAATAAGGATATTGCGTAGTGTGCCGCATATCTGTTAAAGGATGCTGTGCAATTTTGGCATTAAAAGAATGGTAAAGCGGTAAAATTATATCGTTATTTTTAAGTTTAAGGCTGCTCTGTAAGGCAGTCAGGAGCCCCTCTGCCCCACGCATGGAGCAACACCAGAAGGCTTCATAGTTGGCGGGCTGGTAGTATATATATGCAGGCTCTGCGCCGCTGCATACATCACAGCCAAAGCCACCGTTTTCTCGTTGGCTGGCTAAGAAACCATTGTAAAAAATATTTTCTGCCAGATCCAGCCATGCGGATTGTTCCGTTATCTCCCATAATTGTAGTGCCACCATAAAAGAATCTGTAACAGCGCAGGGTTCGGTTGCTTTTGGAATGCCAAACCAGTTGTAATTTTGATAGTTTTCAGTCATGGCGGTGTCGATATATATCTGCATTCTGGCTTTAACTGCATCTAAATAACAGAAGTTGCCGGTAGTTTTCATGTACCGCAAAATACCTCTTAATGCGGTTAAAGTGGCATGCGTTTGAAACTGTTCCTTTGCAACATCAATTTCCAAAAAGCGGCAAATCATTTCTTCAATCAATGCCTGAAGCTGCGCGCCGCCGTATGTCGCATATACATCTGTTGCACCGTCTAATAATATAAATGCACAGCCAACGTCTGTAGATAAAATCCAGCCGTTTTTTATTTTCTGGGTGTTGTGACCCATTGCTTCACCTTGCAAAGCTCTTTCAGAGCAATTTACAGGATAATTTTTATAAAAGCCTTTGGTTGGCAGCAGCAAATTCTGCACAATGGTTTGTATGTAGCCTTGGACGGCAGAATCTTGCGTCATTTTTGTATAAGCTAATAGTCCTCGCAATAACCAGCTGTGTCCCGCAAGCTGCTGTTCATCCCGAAGCGTATGGTCGTAAACAGGTCCTATATAGCCATTAGCATTAAAATGTGCGGGGAGTTTTGTAATAATTTCGTTTAGATGATCCGCCTTTTCGCCAGTCGATAGAGAAGCGTGTGCCAAGGCTAAAATCGCTCTGCCTTCCCAATCCCCATACCAGGCATAACTTTTTTTTTGAAACACACGGTCAGGTGTATAGGGAGGCTGCTGCATACGCTGATACTGCAAAAGGCAGCGGGATTGTAAAAGTCCTTGTGGGGTGATAGATTGTATGGTCATGTACGGGCTCCTAACTTAAAATAGAACTAAATTGTTATTTTGATGCGGTTTGCTGTGTATTTGCCGGCAGGTTAAACTGATTACCTGAGAAGGTTACTTCTTCTTCTGCACAGTTTTCCAGAAAGATTGCAGCGTTTGGTACATTTTCAGTGCGGTTTACTGTTATTTCATTATTTTCGCAGATTATATCAAAGCTGTTGGAAATACGAATGGCGTAATCATCCTGCAGCTTAGACGCATCTAACTGCCATGCATCCTCTAAAATAGTAATTTTGTTTCCTTTCAGCGTAATTTGGTTTCCGTCGGTTATGTTAATGCCATAACCTTCCGATACGGTAAATTCGTTGTTTTCAACCAGTAAATTCTGCTGGAAGTAACCGCTTGGATGCCGGTTAAAAATACAAGTGCCAAGCCGCAGCGCCGTTCCTAATGTTTGAATAAACCGGTTATTGCGAATAACCTGATTATAGTTGACAACGCCTGTATTTGATTGGCCGATGGCGGTAATCAACTGACCGCCGATCGATTCAAACGTACATCCTTCAATTAGAATGTTGGACAAACGGAGTAAAATGGCGTTTCTGTGTACCGGACGGAAAGTGGTGTTGCGTATGATCGTACCTTTTGCAGATAAATCCAGATTCATTACAAACACGGCATTAGGATCAAGTGTTTTGGTTTCCAGACCTTCAATTTCTTCGATTACTACTTTATTTGTCTTAGAGGCTTCATCGGGAATCACTTCTGTTACATGCGTAAGGCCGTAAATTTCGCCGGTATGCCGGTTAAAGAACATGAGTTCATCTCCTACACGCGTCGGGAGAAAATCACCGGCTGTTGCGCTCAATACATATTCTGTCGGACTGATTTGCTGTACTATTTTTTCATCCTTATGATGCGGGCTGAGTAAGTCGTCGCCCGACGCCTCCAGATAACAGTTGTCAAAAATCAGGCTTCCGCGGTTGCTTCTGGCATGAATGCCATCAGACGGAACAGAAAGCATGCGATCTGTTCCCGGCTTTCTGCGGATAGAGTGATTTGTAAAATATAAATTTCCTTCATTGCAGACAAGCGTCATTCCCATAGCCATAGAACCGTATAAATTGGTGTTTTTCCATTCTACTTCTCCGCACCGCTCTGCATAGAACGAGGACATCGGGTAATATTCTCTTTGTTCGCTGTATTCTTTAGGAACATCTTTCCCTGTTAAACCGATGGTATATAGCTGTCCTGGTTTTACATACTGATATGCTTCCTTAATAGAAGCATTCTGGGCATCCATTTTAAACAGAAATTCACCGTTTCCTAAATCCGCCACTTCAACAGGATTTAAACTGCTGGCAAGAGGACTTGGTTTCTTGCCGGTTTCTTTATCGTAAATAATACCATGCATACCGCCGCCGGCAGAAACACTTTCTGTACCCGTTTTAGGTTCGGGATAGCCTTCGGCTTTTTTAGCGATAAACGAGTAGTCTTCAGGTTGAACAGAAATAATTTCACCCTGGAAATAGTTCGGCATACTTAAATCAAAGCTTAAAGCATCGAAAGTGATGTATTGACTGTTCATTATACGGAACATGCCGTTTGTTCTTTCAAAGATCAGTTCGCTTCCATTTCCGTCAAAATAAATATGCTGTAAGTCGTCTAAAACAAAATAGTGCCAGGAATCAGGTCTTGCACCGATATAGTAAGTTTTGTTTTCTTCAAAGACAACAGTTGCATATCCGCCCCTTTCTTTAGCCATATCGAGCGCTTTCTGCAAAACAGGACCGTCATCGGTGATACCGTCGGCTTTGGCGCCTAAATCCTTTAGTATGATTTTTGTGTAAGCATCTTTTAAATTATCTTTTGTTATTTTAACCAACTGTTCTTCATCCACCCATTCTACAGCAGCATCCAGGCTTTCTGCTACAAATCGAACGGGAACCATTGTACGATCGTTTAGCAAAATGGGTTCCTGATCAAGTTCTACTGCCGTCTGGTCGGTATAAGCCGTCTTGTTGCCGATAGTGAGTATAATTTCATGTTCGGCTGTGGTTGCGGTTACTGTTTGTGTTGCATCATCCCATGAAATCTTAGCGCCCATGGCTTCAAAAATACCGCGCATGGGAACTAAGGTTCGATCGTTCATGAGCACCGGCATTTGATCATAGGTTTGTTCTTTGCCGTTAATGCTTACCCGGATGCCATCGTAGGCAGGTTGCGCGTCCGGAGTAAAAGTAACTTTTGGTGCGGAAACGGAAGAAGAAACGGCTTCCGTTTTTATTTCCACAGGTTCGTCGGTCGGTACAAATTTAACCGCACTGGCACGGATACAGCCGCTGCCGGACTTCATGACCTTAACAACAGCAGGAGTCTGACTGTCAAACTCATACACGCCAAGATCGATAAAATCAGTT
>CALXJH010000163.1 GCA_944388555.1 uncultured Clostridia bacterium | reverse complement strand
TTTCTTCCGCAGATAAACTGCCCATACCACGAAGTACGGATGTAAGCTCTCCTTTTTTTCCGAGATATTTTAAACGTATTTCTTCTAATTGTTCTTTAGATTCAGCACTTTTGAGTTCTTGAAATGCCGATACCTTTATTTGTTCTAAACGGTCTCTCACAAAAGTCCGCCTCCTTTTGTATAATCCTTTGTAGTATACCATAAAAATATCATTTTTTCAAGCAAATTTTGCTATTTTTAATGATAATTTAATGTTTCTTTCCTTTTTTTGCAGAAGATTTGATGTTTATTCCCAGAATACCTCCAAGCACGCCTGTCAGGAGGCAAATCAAGACAGAGGAAGCAGTATTCACAGAGAGTGTATTAAACGTGCTGAAAATAATACCGACAGCAATCAGAATAAATACATAGCAAAGGCCGGCCAGAGCGCCGTAAAGCCAGCCGCTGCTTCTTCTGCGGTAACCCGAAAAAATACCGCTTGTAAAAGCCCCCGTAAATAAAATGATTTTTGCAATTACAGGTGCAAATTGAACAGACATCCCCGAATACAGCATAAGCAATGCAGAAACAAGAAGTAAAGCCATAGATAAAACCAAGCCAATAAAAACGCTTAATATAATATGTTTTATAGACATTCCTTCGTTGCCGGTTTGGTCTTGCGTTTGAAAAAATTTAATTGACGGCATACAAAAACACCTCCGAAAATAGTTATTATACTATATTCGAAGGCGTTAAATGTTATTACAGTTATTCTTCTTTAGTTTCTTCGTCCGACTCTATATCATCCTGTGCTGTATCTTTCGTCGACTTTACAACAGTTTTAATAGCTGATTTTTCAATTTTGGCTGTATTATCTCCGATTTGAAGGGAAATAACATCATTTTTAACAGAAATAATTTTTCCGTAAAATCCGCCGATCGTGATAACCTGATCACCTTTTTTTAAAGAGTTCAATAAATTCTTTTGCTCTTTATCACGTTTGCGCTGCGGTCTGATCAGCAAGAAATAAAAGACTGCGATAATAACTACAAAGTACAAAATCATTCCGCCGGTTTGTCCGCTGAAAATTCCACTCAAGTCAATTCCGTTCATTTGTTTTCCTCCTAAAACATTGGTAGTATTTTTACAATTTAACATTATATCTTATTTTTCAGTATATTGCAAGTCTTTTTTTGTCTAAATTTTCCTTATATCTAAAAAAAGCAACTCTGAATAAATGATTGACAATCCAATTAAAAAAAGATATAATAAATATATTATGATTTAGGAAAGCAGGTGCTGATATGAAATTCGATTCAAAATGTTTACATGCAGGATATGTGCCCGAAAATGGCGCACCGCAAACCTTCCCTATCTGCCAGAGTACAACTTTCAGATATCGATCGACAGAACAGGTAGCAAAGCTTTTTGATTTAACAGAAAGCGGCTTTTTCTATACCAGACTTGCAAACCCGTCGGTGGATATGGTAGAGAAAAAAATTGCTGATTTAGAAGGCGGTGTAGGCGCGATGTGTACATCGTCGGGACAAGCCGCATCTTTTATGTCAATCGTTAATATTTTGGGGGCTGGTGATCACTTTATTTCCTCTTCTTCCATTTACGGCGGAACGTTTAATTTGTTTGCTGTAACATTGAAAAAACTCGGTATTGAAGTAACATTTGTAGATAATTATGCTTCAGAAAGTGAAATACAGAAGTTAATTAAACCCAATACAAAGGCTATTTTCGGAGAAACGATTACAAATCCTTCTATCGAGGTCTTTGATATAGAAAAATTTGCAAAAGTCGCACATGCTAATAAGATTCCGCTGATTGTGGATAACACTTTTGCAACACCGTATTTATGCAGGCCGATTGAGTTTGGTGCGGATATTGTTATGCACTCTACTACAAAATATATGGATGGACATGCAATTCAAATGGGTGGTGTTATCGTAGATAGCGGCAATTTTGATTGGGAAGCTTCTGGAAAATTCCCCGAATTTACACAACCCGACGCATCCTATCATGGCGTTATTTATTCAAAAGATTTTGGAAAATCTGCTTATATTGTAAAAGCGCGTGTTCAGCTTATGAGAGATTTTGGGTGCGCACAAACCCCGATGGGAGCGTTTCTGCTAAATCAGGGACTGGAAACCTTACCGGTTCGTATGGATCGTCATTGTTCAAATGCAGAAAAAGTAGCAGATTTTTTGAGTAAGCGCTCGGATGTTGAGTTTGTAACCTACCCTTCTCTTCCCAGCTATAAGCATAAAGACCTTGCAGAAAAATATTTGCCGAAAGGCTATAGCGGTGTAATCGCTTTTAGTTTAAAGGGCGGGAGAAAAGCTGGACAAGTATTTATTGATAGTCTGCAGCTGGCCTCTTTGGTTGTACATGTTGCGGATATCCGTACATGCGTTTTGCACCCGGCAAGCTCTACACATCGTCAGCTTTCGGATAAGCAGCTTCAAGAAAGCGGTGTTACACCGGGACTTATTCGCTTATCTGTAGGTCTGGAAGACATAGAGGATATTTTAGCAGATTTACAGCAGGCGCTGGATAAAGCCATGAAAGCGTAAGAGATTAGGATTTAAAACATAAAAAGGATGAGCCTATTCGGGCTCATCCTTTTATAATTTCTAATTTTGAAATAGATACTTCATATGCTGTTTTTTCTTCGTAAGTATCATCGTCCACTTTCTTCTTGTATATACGGCTTTGAATTCTTCCCCATATTTTTAAATTCGTGCCTACTTCTAAACCTGCGCAAAATTTAGCATTTCTTCCCCAAGCAATGCATGGAATATAATCCGATTTGCCATAATGTCGGTTCACTGCTAACAATATATCTGCGATTTCTCTTCCAAACGGCGTTGTACGATAGGTCGGCATTTTGCATATATAGCCATTCAAGTAAATAGAATTTGGAGATGAAAAATTTTCCGTCATAGGATATATATTTTTTGCAAAAACAGTAAGTATAAGTTTACTTCCCTCACCGCTGTAATTATTGTAAGAACGGTACTGGCCTTCAATTTGCAGCATATCGCCAGGCTGTATAGAAAAACTGTTCAGTATTCGTTCGGAAACTGTTATAATAATGATGTCGGAGCAATCACTAAGTCGAGGAACTTTAAAATCAAATTTATAAAATACCTCACCATATATTTCGTGGCTGACTGTGAGCGAACTGCATACAGTTCCTTCTAACTGCACTTGATTGTTTGACTGTAAAATTTCCATAACTATCCCCCTGATTGTTTTTTTCAAAATGATATACATAAAAAGATATGCATGTCTTTAAGCTATATACTATGTTTATGCAGAGATAGTTTTGATTATACGCAGATATATGTAATAACAATCAGAAAAAAGTTAATTGACTGGATTCGCGCATTCCGTTTAAGCAACCTTCTTGCTTTAAGACTTCTACAGCAGTTTTATTGATTCCAGAACGTAT
>CALXJH010000162.1 GCA_944388555.1 uncultured Clostridia bacterium | reverse complement strand
CAAACTCGGAAATCATACCTATAGCGGGTTTGCATGGGAAAAGGCCGGCGAATTTGAGCTGGAATACGGGGAAAATATTATTAAAATCAATGATTTAATTTCTTATTATCCAAGATGTGATGGATTTGTTTTTACAAAGGATAGTACTTGTGCGCCATCTAATGTGAAAAGTGAATTTTTAGAACAGGTCACATATATAGATAATGTCTATACTAACGATTCCGTTCTTACATTTCCGGAATATGCAAAAATCGACGCACCTGTAACTTCAACAGTGGAAATCAGTAACGAGAATATAGATGTTAAATTCTTCAATGTTGAAGCTGATGGAAAGCAATTTGTACAAAATGAAGTATATTATAAAGGTGATAAACTAAAAAATAAAACAGATAACTTTGGAAGAATTTTGTTTGAGTACGGAAATGTAACAAAAGTATCGTCAAATCGCGCAAGTCCGGTTTTTGAAGTTACGCCTTCCGCTCCGTTTAACACAGCGCCGGACGATTGGACAACGGATAAAGCGTGGGGTGTTTCACCTGACAAGACGTGGACAAATATTTCAAAGTTAAACGCAGAAGCGCAGACGGCTTTACATTACGTAAATGACTCTTTTACTGTCCCTCTTTATATTCCTGAAGCGGGGTATTATTATGGTTTAACGCGCGGAAATGTATGGGATAATAATCCAAACCGCGGATATACGGTGAAAGTAAACGAAACGGTATTGACGTCCAATCAGCAGACGCACTACTTTAACGTAACAAATAATACAACAACGGCAAGATTTGCATTTTCCTATAATACAGATCCAATATATTTGGAAGAGGGAATTGTGAATGTAACACTTTCATGCGAAAACAAAGCACCTATGCGTACAAGCTTTTTCGCATTGATACCTGCAAACAACGTTTCAGAAATTACTTCCTTAATTTCAAGTTTCACGAGTTTTGACCAAGCGGTTTCAATTTTAGGCGGTAACGCATTGCAGGAATATATATTAAGTTCTACACCTCCAATTACAGACACAGGATATCCGTATCCCATTATTTATGATTATGTAATGGCCACAAACGGAACAGAGACGGGTCAGCAAGTGCAATCTGTCTATGAAATGGGTGAGGGACAATGGGTTATTCCATATAGTGCGGTACAGACGGCAGATGATGTGGTTACCGTTACATATGACTCCGAGAATGCGACGATTACAGAAGAATGGAGCGTTGAACAGGGAGATGAGGAACCGAAGGTAAAGATGACAATTACCGCAAAGCAAAATGGTAATTACAGTGTAGTAATACCAGCACATGACAGCTATGAAGAAAGTGAATATGCATATGGTTTGGCACCGATGCAATATAGAGGTCATGGATTTCCAGAGGATGCTTTGCTGATTACAGAGCAGTATATGTTTACGCCGATGGTTTCTGTTTCATTGCCGGAGAATAATGCAGTTGTACCTGGAAAACAGGTTACGTATGGCTATACGGTTGAACCATCCTGGATTCCGCTGCGGTGGGTTTATAATAATACTTATAAATTTGGTGCCACAATGCGTGCGCCTGCTTTACAGGATGCGATCGGTAAAATTTCTCCAACTCTGGTTGCGCCGGCGCAGGGGTCCTCCGATTGCTGGATATGCGCAGGAGAAGAATATGAATTTGAATATCGTCCAATCTATCGAACTGGAGACTGGTTTGATACGTTCTCCCACGTTTTTGAGGACTTATTTGAATTCAGGGATTATCGACAGAACTATTATGCATCTGTTACGGATGCCATATTGAACACAACAGATTTAATGATGGATGATGATTACGGCGGATGGGATGATAATGGAAAAGGACATTGGAATATGGAGGGAAGAACCATTACATCAAGTTCAAGTCCTTTAGAAGCCGTACAGCGATTTTTGCTTACCGATGATCTGGATATCTTAAGAGAGCGCACGATCCCTACAATAATCAATACGCTTACAAGAAATACACATTTTAAGTCGGATACATTAGTTGGCGGTGCACAGCAAGGATATGTAGGTTCACCAAGCAGCTGGCCTTCTTCGGTTGGAAGGCCGGCCAGTGCCTACGGCGCCAGTGTTTTTGGCGGTTTTTATGAAATGTCCCAAGGTGCAATTCCGTATACATTAGAGCTTGCCCAAAAAAAAGCGGATACTATTTCGGAAGGTTCATCTCAAAGATCAGACATTTCAGATTTGGTAAGTATGTATAAGTATACTGGCAACGTCGCTTATCTGGATAAGGCAATAAGTGTTGCGGATAATTATTTGCAAGTGATACAGAATAAAATACAGTCGACCTCACCTGAGAATTATTCTGCTTTTGCGTATATTTCTTATATGCCGTTTATAGCAGGACTTATGGATATTTACGATGTTACAGGTGAGCAAAGATACTTAGATGCTGCTGAATATGCCGGGGAAGTAATTCTAACTTTGGTTTGGTCCGTTGGTATAGATGGTAATCGTGCAAATGAGAATATGACCATAACCAAAGAATATCTTTCAGAACGTCCGTTCATGGCACGGCATAATTTCTGGTGGCATGGTGAAGAGCAGTGGCGCCCGGGTACAAATGACGGTGACCCCGGTGAATGCTCACCAGAAGAAAATCCGCTTCTGCAAGCCGGTTTTTCGGAGTTAGTGGATGAAACCGTTCCGGCATGGGTGCCATCACGTGTGGGTATAGGTTTGGAACAGCCGTCAACGTTCCATAATGAATCGCTGGATATGATTATGTCCAGCTGGGCAGGAGATATGATGCGCTTAGCAGAATATACAGACAATGATTTGTTTGAAGCTGCGGCGCGTAATGCGATTATAGGTAGATTCGGTACATATTCAGGATATTATGTGAATCGGTTTGTAACCTATCAGATGAAGCCGAACTATCCATATGAAACACCAGTAGATTTTTCAGGAGTATACTGGCATCATATTCCTCCGTTTTTATCTATGATTGAAGATTTTATTATTGCGCAGGCATGGAATTGGTCAGATCGGAATATAGAGTTCCCCTCCACTAGACAATTTGGATATGCTTATTTTAATAATAGCCAATATGGTTTTGCACCAGGCAAGTTCTTTGACGAAGAAGGAATGTGGCTATGGATTGATGATGGAGTTGTAACAACGTCTTCATTACAGGCAGACTGGATTGCAGCACGTAAAGATGGTGTTATGGGATTGGCGTTGATGAATGAACAAAATACACCACTTACCGTGGAATTAACTTTAGGTGAAAAAGCAGATCCAAATTACAGCGGTGTGGTAACATTGTATGCCCCGGATGGAAGTTATACACAGACGACTGCACAAAGTGGTAAATTTACTGTAACCATTCCTGCAAAATCGCTGGTAGGAGCAGTAATAAATAGTGATGAAATCCAGGCACCTTCTTATGCCAACCTGCAATATGTTTATGAAGACAGTTCAAATGGAACGTTGGTTGAGCATACAGACGTTACAGGCCAGGGTATCTTGCTTCAGTTTACACCAGACAGATACTTTGCACATGTGTATGTTGAGGATAAGCCGGATACAGTTTCTAAAATCAGAGTCACCTATACAATAGACAATGATCCTACAGAATATACCGCTGAAGATAGCCAATATCCTTTTGAAACAACACTCGAAATCGAGGCGCCGGATAAACCTATGCATTATACGGTTACAACTTTTGATACAGCGGGAAACGAGATTCAAACATCCCAGCTTTATACCATGAAGCCTTTGCAATCTTATGTGGAAGAACAGGAAGAAAACGCTGACACGATTTTAATTTCTGGACAAAATGTGAAAAACAAATTAACTTCTGACTATTCATATGCTGCAATCGGATCAAATGGATATAGTTACATTTTGAATGATTATGCGCTATATAGCACAAATGCAATTACCGAACAACCGACGATAACGATTTCAGTTCCGGAGGATGGAGCGTATTATGTTTATGCAAATATGAGAAGCGGGCATTCGACCTATCAGCCACAAAGAAGTTTAACCTTGACTGTTACACAAAATGGTACAGAGATTCCTGTGGAAGATGTAGATGGTTCCACAATGAAATTCGGATTTTCAGCTGATTTTCGAACACTTGGCAGCGAAATAATCAATGCAGAATTTTTTGGAAAAGGCATGGGCTTCCGTGCGCACGAGCCAATTATGCTGACAAAAGGCATTGCTGAAATTACTTTTTCATTAGGTGCTTATGCCGGATTCGACTTTATTGTTTTAACGAAGGATGCATCTGTCATTGAAGAGCTGGAAAAATGCCAGTATAAGGGAGGGTATAATATATATCAGTTCTGGGCTGAAAACACTGAACTGCAGCAATTGCTGCAGGAAAGAATCGACATAGCCTCACCTGCAGTGCCAACTATTGCAAAAAAGAGTACGGAAAGCAATACGCCTGGAGTTACACTGGAAATAACAGATACAGAAGCCAGCCCGAATATGGCCTACAACGTATATGTTAATGGAAATAAATATACTTCCGTCAGCAAGCGCGATGCGATTTTGTCAGACGGTGTAGAATTAACTGATTTAAACCTAAATGACAGCATACAGGTTTCTGCAATCGATCGGGTGGGCAATGAGTCTGCGCTTTCTAATGCTTTATATGTAGATCGCATGGATATTTGGTATCCATCTGAATTTTCATATTTAAACAGTGGTGAAAATTATACAAGTGTGCAACAGGCGGAGTCTTCGGATGCGTTGCCAGACGGGTTCATGCTTATGCTGACGCAAGATAACCTCGAAAAAACGGATAACGCTACAAAAGTAGATACAAATTTGTTTACAGGACAAAAGGATAATTATTATGTAAAGAGTTCGCAGTTCAAGAAGGTGTTTACAGGCAGTTTCGTTATTCCGGAAGGGGAAGAAACATATTATCAATTTATCTCATCTTATTTGCGTGTACATAGCACTGGAACGAAAATTAAAGATGACCGGAGAACGCATTTTATACTCGTTGACGGATATGCAGTTACGAAAGACGGCCTCAAACCTTGGAATGGGCAAACATCTTATAATATGACGGATTACTATGGAACAAATTCTTATGTTTTTGGGTCTGAGTATCCGCATGAGTTTACACCTGATGATGATCCACAGAATACCAATTATTTATGCCAGAATTACCCGCATACCGTGGTTCGAAACACGGCGCACCTTTGGGGATATTCCCCGGCAGTAAGATTATCACCGGGATTGCATACGGTTGAAGTGTATTCTGTAGGAGCGAGCGGCTGGTTTAATAATTTATTTATTACGTCTGATATCGGTTATGATATAACAAAATTACTGTATGGCGGATTGCCAACTCGTGCGACAGGCTGGGTGAATAATTATAATACAGTTTTAAAGCCGTTATATACAGATTTTGTGCAGCCGGTATTTTCTCAAAGCGCAGACATTTCTATTGTAAATGATGAAGGATTAGGAACACTTGAATGGACACCGGCGACAGATGCTGGGCTTGGTGCTTCCGGCCAAAATCTTTGCTATATTATTGAGGCTGAAGATAGCTCTGGAAATATACAGCAGTATCAGTCCATGACAAATTCTCTCGAACTATCAGACTTACAAGCCGGTACCGAATATACATTCCGTGTTACGGCATATGATTCTGCGGGTAATGCATCTGGAACAATCACAAAGACGGCGGCTACTTTTACACCAGCAGTTCAGTACGAGCAAAACGAGACACAGTCAATTATTTATTTTAACCCACAGACGTATCCGGAGCTTGTCGGTAAGTGTGCAGTATATTTAGCCGCTTATAACAGAGAAACAAAACAGCTATGCGATTTGCATCAGTATATGGCAGATATTTCTGTAGATGGCACAAAAACAATATCATTTGAAAACCCTATGCCGACAGATAATACTTTTTATAAGATTTTTGTATGGAAATATGACACGCTCAATCCGTTGGTTGATGTAATAACACCAGAATATTAAAACTTAAAAGCGAAAGGAAGAAAATTCAAAATGTACCAAATTGAACAAATCAAGAAACAAGATGCAGCCGTAGCAGAGGCGATTGAAGCAGAGGTCTACAGACAAAGACATAATATTGAACTTATTGCTTCAGAAAACTTTGTAAGCGAAGCGGTAATGGAAGCGATGGGTACGCCTTTAACCAATAAATATGCCGAAGGATATCCGGGCAA
>CALXJH010000161.1 GCA_944388555.1 uncultured Clostridia bacterium | reverse complement strand
ATGGATTTAGAAAGGGAACGCGGCATTACCATCAAGGCCCGCGCCGTGCGCCTTTTGTACAAAGCCGATAACGGCAAGGAATACCTGCTGAATCTGATCGACACCCCCGGACATGTGGATTTCGGTTATGAGGTTTCCCGCAGTCTTGCCGCCTGCGAAGGCGCTGTTTTAGTTGTGGATGCCGCACAGGGCATTGAGGCGCAGACGCCTGCCAATACTTACCTTGCAGTGGAACACGATTTGGAACTGGTACCCGTCATCAATAAAATTGATCTGCCTTCCGCCCGCCCCGATTACGTCAAACAGGAAATTGAGGATATCATCGGCATTGAGGCGTCTGACGCGCCTCTTATTTCCGCCAAGCAAGGCATTGGCATCCATGCTGTGCTGGAAGCAATTGTAAATAAAATTCCCTGCCCTGCCGGAACCCCCGATGCACCACTGAAAGCCCTCATTTTTGACTCTTATTATGATTCTTACAAGGGTGTTATTGTGTATGTCCGCATTAAAGAAGGCTGTGTAAAGCCCGGCATGCGTATCCGGTTTATGGCAACCGATAAAGAATTTGATGTTGTGGAAACCGGCTATATGAAGCCCTCCGGCCTTATTGCCTCGGACGGATTAAACTGCGGCGAGGGTGGATATAGTGCCGCAAGTATTAAAAATGTCAAGGATACCCGTGTGGGAGATACCGTTACAAACGCGGCACAGCCGGCAGAAAACCCGCTTCCGGGATACCGCAAAGTAAACCCCATGGTGTATTGCGGCATCTATCCGGCTGACGGCGCCAAATACGGCGATCTGCGCGATGCGCTGGAAAAACTGCAGCTAAACGACGCATCCCTCGTGTTTGAAGCCGAAACCTCCAATGCGCTCGGCTTTGGATTCCGCTGCGGGTTCTTAGGTCTTCTGCACATGGAAATTATTCAGGAACGCATAGAACGCGAGTTTAACTTAGACCTTGTCACCACCGCGCCCAGCGTTATTTACAGAATCACCAAAACCAACGGGGAAGTGATGTTTCTGGACAACCCCACCAACATGCCTGCCCCCACCGAAATTGATTTTATGGAAGAGCCTATCGTTACGGCTTCCATTATGATGCCCGCCGAATATATGGGCAATATCATGGAACTTTGCCAGGAGCGGCGCGGCAAATATCTCAACACGGAATATATCGAAGCGGACCGTGTCACCTTAACCTACGAAATGCCGCTCAATGAAATTATTTACGATTTCTTTGACGCGCTCAAATCCAGAACCAAAGGCTATGCCTCTTTTGACTATGAGTGGAAAGGCTATGAACGCTCCAACCTGGTAAAACTCGATATTTTATTAAACGGCGATATGGTAGACGCGCTTTCCTTTATTATTCATTCCGACAAAGCCTATGCCCGCGCACGTAAAATTGCCGAAAAACTGAAAGAAGAAATTCCGCGTCAGCTGTTTGAAATTCCCATTCAGGCTGCCATCGGCAATAAAATCATTGCCCGCGAAACCGTAAAGGCAATGCGCAAAGACGTGCTCGCAAAATGCTACGGCGGCGATATTACCCGTAAGAAAAAATTGCTGGAAAAACAAAAAGAAGGTAAAAAAAGAATGCGTCAGGTCGGCTCTGTAGAAGTGCCGCAGGAAGCGTTTATGGCTGTCCTGAAACTGGATTGATTTTTAAAGAAAGGAAGCTTTACATGCTGCTGGATACCGGTCTTTATCTCCATATCCCATTTTGTCTTAAAAAATGCAAGTATTGCGACTTTTTGTCCTTTGCCGCAACCGATGCGCAAAAGCGGCAATATACCGACGCGCTGATCCGTGAGATAGAAGCGTTATCCCCCTTTGCCGCCGACCGCTGTTTTTCTACCATCTATTTTGGCGGCGGTACGCCCACTTTGCTCGGCAAAGGCCTGCTCCTTCGTATTATCAGCGCAATAGAACGCTCTTTTCTCCTGCATCCGCAAGCGGAATTTACCGTGGAGGCAAATCCCGAAACCCTGGATTTTGCTTTGCTCAAAGCGTTAAAAACAGCAGGCGTGAACCGGATAAGTCTCGGCGTGCAGTCTATGAATAACGCAATCTTGAAAAAAATCGGAAGAGTTCATGATGTAAACCGCGTACTGGAATGTTACGCGGCCCTGCGGCTTGCCGGATTTGAAAATGTAAGCTATGATTTAATTTTTGCACTGCCCGATCAGACCGAACAGGATTTTTTATCCTCTGTTTCGGATCTTTTAAAGCTTTCTCCGGTGCATCTTTCGCTGTACAGTCTGCAGTTAGAAGAAGGCACCCCTTTATTTGAGCAGCAAAGCAATTTTCACTTTGCAGACGAGCAAACCGAACGGAATATGTATTACCGTGCGCGCGAAATGCTCAAGGCACACGGATTACAGCAGTATGAAATTTCAAATTTTGCCAAACCCGGCTTTGAGTCGCGGCATAATACGCGCTACTGGGACTGCGGCGAATATCTTGGCGCAGGGCTTGGCGCTTCCTCCTATTTTAACGGTGTGCGCTACCAAAATCCAGATGATTTGCATGCGTATCTTAACTTTACCTCGCAGTTTAAACCGCTTTTCCGGGACAATCCGCCGCTTACAACCCAAGAAAAAATGAGCGAATTTTTCATTTTGGGGCTGCGCAAAACCCAAGGGGTAGATTTAGATACTTTCCGCCAGCGCTTTAACACTGCGCCGGAAACCATTTTTGGAACAACCATCAAAAAACATTTACAAAACGGACTCCTCCATCAAGAGGGACAGCGTCTGTTTTTAAGCGAAAGGGGTTTAGACCTTGCCAATCAGGTCATGCAGGATTTCGTATGAATAAAAAAATAATCAAAACCGCTTTTTATAAAAGCCTGCCGGTTATGGCAGGTTATCTGGTGCTTGGTATGGGCTTTGGATTTTTGCTTGCCGCAAAAGGTTATTCCTTTTGGTGGGCATTTTTTATGAGCCTTACCATTTACGCCGGATCCATGCAGTATGTCGCCGTCGATCTTCTTTCCGCCGGCGCTTCTTTGCTTTCCACCGCCATCATGACGCTGATGGTCAATGCCCGTCACCTTTTCTACGGCATTTCCATGCTCGGAAATTACAAAAACACCGGCAAAGCCAAACCCTATCTGATTTTTTCTCTGACCGATGAAACCTATTCTCTGGTATGCGACCCTTCGCTTCTGCCGCAAACAGAGGACAAAAATAAATATCTGCT
>CALXJH010000160.1 GCA_944388555.1 uncultured Clostridia bacterium | reverse complement strand
GTCGTTTATGCTGGCGGTTACAACCTTATCTCTGCCCTCTATAATCATGCTCAGAAAAGCAGTCAAACCAAAGCTTTTAGATAAGAATAAAAATCTCATACTATAGTAGTTTTTTACACTGGCATTGTTTGGGATACATCTCCGTCTTCTACGACTGTGGTAATTGCGCTGCTGACAATTCTTGCAGAAGTAAAAAAAGTCCTTTGCAGAAATTTGTGGATGGCTATGTACTTAGTCGGTCATAGTACACTTGTTATTGTTGGTGGAACGTCAGTAGATTTTGTGCAAAAGATAAACAGCAGTAATAAATATAAAAAAACACAGTGGTTTTAAAGATGGTAATGGGCGCTTTAATTCCGCACATTAATCTTTATATGTTTTGCTTACATTTTAAATTAAAAATATATTTGGGAGGTAATAATGATGGCATTATTTAACTTAGGTAAGAAAAAGAAAGAACAAAAGAAAGCACCTGCTTGCGCTTGTCAATGCGCTTGCTCTACATCAGAAGTGGATGTAACGGAACTGAAAAACAATTGCATCGATGATGCAAAAGAGGGGCTTTGCTGTATCAAAGTATTGGGGACAGGATGTACGTCTTGCCATGCCTTGCTGAAAAACACAAAAGAAGCTGTAAAAGCAATGAATCTTTCCGTTGAGGTTGCGTATGTTACAGATATGCAGGAAATTATGAATTATGGTGTGATGCAGGTTCCAGCTTTGGTTGCAAACGAAAAAGTAGTATCTATGGGCAAAGTTCTGAAAGCCGGCGATATAGAAAAACATCTTCGCAAACTTGGATTCTAATAGGAGTCTCTATTAACTAAAGAAAAAAGATTGTGCTTTTTTAAACATTTCCCGACAACTTTGGTTGTTTGTGCATGGCTAGAAAATTATTCATAGACCATTTTTCCCATAATTCCTTTGTATTTAAATTAATTAAAATATGAAAAGGTATCAAATCCTACTACAATTTTAATTTATCCTATAAATTATCCTGTGATGCACAAAATGGATTTTCAAAGTATAAAGAATGTTGAAAAAATGCAAAACGTCTTTTTGTCACATGGGTGATCCACTGGCTGATTAAACCATTACTGTCTGTGGAACTACAGTTCTATTTTTCTTTATAATATTCAAAACATTTATTGCACCAAAACTGGCAACACAACGCTGAATTCTTGAACGCGGCAGCAAATGTGTATTGGTTACATTGTTTATCTTGTTCTAGCCATTCAAGTTTTTCAATTGTCTAAAATTACAAATCAAAAACATCTTATAACATTTATTTTGTAATAAAATTATGCTCTGGATAGTTAGACATTGCGTTTATCCAATTTTCCGGGACATTTTTCGAAAACGATGCGCAATAAATATAAAACTGATATCTTAACAAAGTTAGTGAGTACCGATGCAACAGCTCTCACTAACTTTTTATATATCTGATTTTCAAAATTGTATTTGTAACAGATTTATTGTCGTTTGCTTCTTTCGGTGTAAAATTTGTGTCTAATAAGAGTTAATAAGAACCCTCGGAAATGAATTTGCAGAAGCCAGCAGCAAGAAATGATTTTCAGTGTATGCAGAAAATGGTGGTAGAAGATAAGATTTGCAGCATTACCCTTCCCACCTCTCCCTTTTCGGCCGTGTAAACTGGTGGAATAACGAAGATTGACACAGCAGGTTTCTGAAATTCAGTAGTGCTTTAAGCAAGTTAAAAAATTATAGATTCATGACCATCGCTTCGCGCTTTTCATGAAGCACCGAATATTCCGAATCTTAGCCTAAACCTTGTAAATTCCCTGACTAAGCAGGCCAATCTCAGAAACAACAATCATCTAGGGAATCATTGCAATCTAAAACTATATATTTACTCTATGACGGTAGAAATGTTTTATACTCCAACTAGTTAGAGGATCTTTGCTATAATAGAGGAACTACAGGAAAAATTCTGTTTTGTGACATAACAACAAAAAAATACGGCACACCTCTATCCTGAGGTTACACCGTATCTTAATAAAAAACTTCCGGATTGGGCGCTGCTATTTACTGTCTTATTTATTATTGTCCCTTGCGAAACAACCCTTTTGTATTATATAAAAACATAAATACAGCAACAGCAATAATAATCAGATATCCTAAAACACTGAACAAATCGGGCAACTGTGCAAAAATAAAATATCCTAATATTGCTGAAAATAAAATCTGTGAATAATCATAAACCGAAATCTCTTTTGCCGGCGCGAAAGAATATGCTGCCGTTATTGCAAATTGGCCGCCTGCGGCTGATATGCCCGCAAGTAACAGATAACAAAGCTGCTGCAATGTCATAAAATGAAAATCAAAAATTAAAAAAGGTAATGTTACCAAACATGAAAATGCTGAAAAGAAGGCAACAATTAAAGCGCCGTTTGTACCAGTGCTGCCGAGTTTTCGTACAAATGTATACGCTGCGCCGGCACAAATACCGCCGGACAAACCAATAAGCGCTGGTATAAAATTTGCATTTGAAAAGGATGGTTTTACAACCAACATACTACCCAAAAATGCGATCAGAACAGCAACAGCTTGAAACATCGACACTTTTTCCCGCAGTATAAAATAGCTAAATACAATCGTAAAAAACGGGGACATTTTGTTAAGCATAGAGGAAAAAAATAAAAAAAGATGATCTACAGCGTAAAA
>CALXJH010000159.1 GCA_944388555.1 uncultured Clostridia bacterium | reverse complement strand
ATAAAACCGATTGTTTCGCTCAACCAAAGCGCTTTGAAACTTGCCAACGGAGAACTGGATACTGTTATAGACCATGATGGAATCGGTGAAATTTCCAATCTATGCGATTCGGTTGAACAACTAAGATTAAAGCTCAAAGAATCCATCTACTTCCGAAAAAAAACGGACGATAACCGAAAATTTCTGCTTTCAGGAATATCCCACGATTTACGCACACCCGTTACCGCCATACGCGGATACATAGAAGGCATATTAGACGGTGTAGCGATCACAGAAGAGAAAAAGACGGCTTATTTAAAAACAGCGCTTAAGAAAACCGATACGATTTCTTTGATGATTGACGATTTGTTACTGTATTCTAAATTGGATTTGAACACGCTTCCCTTTGAACTTACAAAAATAAATATTGCTGTCTATCTCGAAGAATACACAGCAGAAATGCAAAATGATTTCCAAAGAAAAAATAAACAGCTTACGTTTGAAAACGCTTTGTCACAGGAAAGATTTGTCACTGTAGATACAAGTAAATTTAACCGCGTACTGCAAAACATTTTAAGCAACGCAGAGAAAAATATTGCGGAACATACCGGAAAGGTTATCATTTCGCTGCGTGAAAATTATAGTTCTGTTATTATAGAAATACGAGACAACGGACGCGGTATCAAAGAAGAAGATTTGCCGAATATTTTTACACGTTTTTACCGTGGAGATGCCGCTCGGATACATGACGGCTCAAGCGGTCTGGGCTTAACCATTGCCAAGCAGATTGTAGAAGGATTGGGCGGAAGAATATGGGCGCTTAGCAAAGAAGGACAAGGCGCTGCCATTTTGATTTCCTTAAAGAAAAATATGGATAAAGAATAAAAACAATTTAAGATGAGGGCAAAAATCATGCAGAAAATTTTAATTATTGAAGACGATAAGAGCATTTCTGAAATACAAAAAGATTATCTCGAAATGAGTGGTTATTCTGTCACTTGCGCATATGACGGAGAAAGCGGATTAGAGGCCTTAAAGACAGAACCCTTTAACCTGGTTGTATTAGATCTGATGCTCCCGAAACTCGGCGGCATTGAAATACTTCAAATTTTAGGAGAACAAAAAGATTTCCCTATTGTTGTGCTTTCTGCAAAAGATGAAGAAATGTACAAAATCAAAGCGCTGAACTTAGGCGCAGATGACTATATAACCAAGCCCTTTAGTATGGGTGAATTTGTGGCGCGCATTAAAGGACAGCTAAAACGCTATGACAAATTTAAAAACGCGGCTGCACCGCATAAATCTATAACTGTTCGAGGCCTTACCATAAACGAAGATGACAGACGCGTTTTTATGAACAATAAAGAAGTGATATTGACGCAAAAGGAATTTGAACTTTTAAGTTTCATGGTGCAAAATCCGAATCGTGTTTTCAGTAAAGAACAGCTGTTTGAAAAAATCTGGGGCTTTGACGCGCTCTCCGACACCACAACCGTTACGGTACATATTTCTAAAATCCGCGACAAAATAGAATCCGATCCCTCCAAACCGCAATATATTGAAACGGTCTGGGGAATTGGATACCGATTTAAAGTCTGACCCATCCAAACACACAAAGAAAAAGACCGCAGAGATATCTCTGCGGTCTTAATCATTTGTATTTTATTTCTTTCTCTGGTATACACGAACATATTCTACTTCCATAGCGCTGCCGTCTACATCCTTTAAAAGTTCTTCTTCTGTTGCGCCTTTCATAATAGCTGTGCTTAAGTATACCTGCATAGGATGATTAGAATACGTTGTCGTACTTCTGCGGATTTCTCTTCCGTCTACATACCAAATCATGCAGTCTTCTGTCCATTCTAACGCAAAAATATGATAATCGTCCCGGTAATCATCTGTCATCCACTGGTAAACATACTTACTGCCACGGTTTTCCATATTATCATCCGACCAATGCTCTGCCGTCTGTACGGTTCCCGGCATTCTTCCTTCGTTGACATCTATTTCATAGTATTTGGTGTCATTTACATGGATCATGGATTTGTACAGCCAGAACGCGATATTATACTGCATAGATTCACTGTCCGGATATTTATATTTTGCTTCGAAATATCCGTATGTCTGATCAAAATCTTTTGTCCAGATACTTGCAGAAGTCCAGTTTGCGCCTCCTTTGTCCTCATCTTTTGCAATTAAGTAAGCTTTGCCGTCATGCACTTCTACATTTTCACGATATCTGGAGGAAGCTATATGACTATGCGCCCCATTTACGCTGTCCCAAACATCGTCGTTTAAATCATCGCCGTCAAACTCATCATGGAAAGTCAGTTCCCACTCCCCTTCGCCTAAAGGGCCGACATATGCGTCAACGTCTAAAAATCTCTTAAGCATAACAGCAGCCTGTGCTCTGGTAGAGTTTTCATCTGGAGAGAACGTCAATTGACCGTCTTTTTCAATACCCATAATAATTTCAAGCTCAGTTGCACGTGCAACAAACTCTTTTGCCCATGGTGCAATGCTGTCCTGATCTGTAAAATCTTTCAGGAAATATTCAGCCTCAATCAATGTATTTTTAAATTTTCCTGCATACTTTACACCGTTTACAATCATAGCTGCCATTTCCTGACGTGTAATCGGTTTATCCGGCTCAAAAGTATCTGTAAAAGGCATACCTTCAAAAAGTCCAGCCTGTTTTGCGGCACTAATATACGGTGCGTACCATTCCGTATCCGGCACGTCTGCGTATCCGGAAGGTGTGTCGCTTAATTGCAATCCAACAGCACGCAGAAGCAACGTGCAAAATTCCGCACGCGTTACCGGTGCTTCCGGATCGTAGCCGTCTCCTTTTCCAAAGACTAACCCTTTAGATGCCATTAAGTTTACATCTTCTTCTGCCCAATGCCCCTGCATATCCGGCATTTGAACATTTCCCTTTGAAATTGCAAGGGTTGTGCTGCCATTGATTTCTCCCATCGCAAAGATCGGATTTTCGAAGACTTTCAGGCGGTCCTCAAACGTTGCTCCCTCGTAGCTCGCATGTATTTCTCCAAATGCACCATAATTATCAATGAAAGCCGGCACGAAAACAGTTCCGTCATCTGTCAGTTCTACAAGGGTTGTTGTTTTCTTATCACTTGTATCTGCAGTAATTTTGATTTCTATAGGCTTCTGTTTTGTTTCAAAAGGAATTTTTTCTTCGCCACGTAAAATATAAAAATTAAAATCTACAGCGTTTCCAATGATTCCATCTGCTGATTTATCACTAACAATTGCTTCCATAACAAATTGATCGGAATCGCTAACTTCAATTTCTGACAGCGGCACAGACATCTTTGCGAAATTAGTTGTTACCGCAATATTTCCCTTAAAATCGTTTTTGGCTATATTAATCTTACTGCCATCCCAAATAACCCGTATTCCGTCTTTCACATAATCATATTTTAACTGCAGTTCCGGCGTTGTTTCATAATTTGTGACCTGTTTTGCCGCCGCCTTTGGAATGTTGTCGAAAAATTCATTATAAACATGTGCAACACTAATTTCCTTGCCGTTTTCCGTAGCATTTTCTATCTGCACAAAACATTGTTCGTAGCGAACAGCACTTGCGCGGCAAGTCAAAGCAGTTTCTTCATTGTCCAAAACAACACCTTCATCTTCTGTACCGGCGAAATCAAATACGCCTAAAGAAACCCAGTCTGAAGCGCCTTCTGTAAAATCTAAATAAAACGTTTCGGTTTTTCCGTTATGATTTACGCGTACTCTTGCCTTATTATCAGAATTCGCGTGCTGTAATTTATAAATAGAAACCTCTACATTTCCTTTCAAACCGCCCGTTCCCCAGCTTGCAGATGCACTTGGATCAAAGGAATACCTCGTAGACGTATTGGTTTGAATAGTAGAATCATAATAGCCTGCTAATCCGGAATTGTACCACGTGCCAACTTCTGTATATTCATCATCCCCATAAGATACAATTTTCGCTTCACTGGGATAGAAAAATGCTGTTTCCAACATAAAATCAGTTATTTTTGTTGTGTCAAACAAAATGGATTTATCCGCAAGCGGCTCTGCCTTAAAAGCTACACCTGCAGGCATTTCCGCATCCTCCATTGAAATGTGCATACTTGAACCAGACGAAAAACGTACAGCACAGGAACGTACGATTGTTGTCACATCTGCATTTGCTTTTTCCAACTTAACATATTCGTTGCCATCACCGGAAAAATCAAATTCACCTAACGTATACCAGCCTTCTTTTTGCGTCATATCAAACACAATCTCATCTGTTTTTCCGTTATGTACTACAGTATATAAAGCCTGTTTATCCGGCTGGCGTCCGAACGCAGTTTGCGGGTCATTATAAACCTCTATTTTTACATTGGTATTATTCACAATCATCGGATGATACACCGCAAGCGCATTTTGTGCGGCTGTGACGGATGATTTCGTATCATTCATACCCGTATTTTCTTGTGATACCCATGAGCCTGCCTCAAAATATCCAGAACCACCAGCAGAAATAGTCAGCTCACTCATTTTGTTATAATTGGGAAGGTCCGGTTTAACGGGTGCCTCTGTTCCACAAACCAAATCACCCGAAACCGCTTCGATTTTTATATCCGCAATACGTGAGCAGTTTTCCATAGTTGTACTGGTAGGGGTTGTCTTTACAAAACGGATAAATTCATTTCCGTTACCTACAAAATCAAATGTACCAATTGTTACCCAGCCTTCTGCTTTCATTTCTGCTGCATTAAAAGTAAATGTTTCATAATCATCCAGCGCATCGCCGGTATAGACTTCAAATGTCATCTGAGAATCGTTCTGTGTCCGGTTAAGGGTATCCAAAACTGCATAGAATGAAACTTTTGCTTGTACCGGCTGCACAATATTCGGATGCCAGATTGCCGTTGCCGGCTGAGACTGCTTATACAACCCCTGCATTTGGCCTCTGGTTAATGTGCCCCAGGTTTGTTCTGTGAAAAAGTTGGGGGAATTGACTGGAATAATCAATGTATTTCCGGACGGCTGTGCCAGCCCATTGCCATTCGTATTTCCCGCGTTGCCTGAAGGATTTTCCTGTACAAATCCTTCAGGCGGAACAGCTTCATTTCCTAATTCTGTTGGTATTGTAGTATCAACCACCGAAGTCTGCGCCGGATCCGGCTGATACTTTTCAATTTCCGCCTGTATATCGGCTATCGTTTCAGGTGGAATATATTCTTTATCGTTGGTAACCACAATACAGTCACAGCGTGCATAATAGCAGGAAGTATCAATTACTTTGAGGAATGTTTTTCCTGCTGTAAGGGTAACAGAACCTGCAAGCTCCCATTGGTATCCGCTAACGCCGTGCGTTGCCATAGATTTTGGCAAAAGCTTATCTCCTAACGCAATTTGAAAATTTCGCGTTCCGGGAACAGTTTCATGATCCATAGACCGCGCCCACACATAATACTCGCCATCTGCTGGGATATCAATTTGTGCGGACGCAGGCACAGCCTGATCCTTTAACTGGTCCTCTCTGCCTTTCAGATTGATACTATCAATAGCGCCACCTTCATTTTCCATGATACGCCAGGAACCAAGGCTATTTTCAAAATTTTGAGGTCTCAGATATATGTATGTATCTTCAGCCGCGTAAGCGGGAAAAAACATAGAAAACAACATACATATACCTAGTAAAAAACTACCTATTTTTTTCATACCATATGCCACCTTTTTATTTATTTATACTATAACATAAGTACAAGCCGCAATCGGCTTGTTTCAGCGCCGTTTCAATAAACACATCTTTTCAAAAGCACGTTTTCGGGCTTTTGTTCCGCAATTGTGTTTATTATAACACAATTTATACACATATGTCAAACAATTTTAAAATATACTGTGTCTTTTATTCAATCACGACTGTTTTCATAATTTGTGCCGTTTTAGGTTTGTCTGCAAAATCCGTTTCTACTGCTGCAATTTCGTCAACAACGTCCATACCCTCGATTACTTTTCCAAATGCTGCATACTGACCGTCTAAGTGCGGTGCGTCCATGTGCATAATAAAAAATTGAGAGCCTGCCGAATTTGGATCCATGGCGCGCGCCATAGAAATAACACCGCGTACATGTTTTAAATCATTTTTAACACCATTTGCCGCAAATTCACCTTGGATTTGATAACCAGGCCCACCCGTTCCTGTTCCTAAAGGGCATCCGCCTTGAATCATAAAACCCGGAATCACTCGGTGAAAGGTAAGGCCGTTATAGAATCCTTCTTTTACTAATTTTTCAAAATTTGCAACCGTCTTAGGCGCAATTTCCGGATAAAGCTCTATCTTTATCTGTTTCCCGTTTTGCATTGTAATTGTAACCATTTTTTATTTCTCCTTTTTATTTAAAATAAATTTACGTACAAAGTTTAGGGCATGGCAGGCTGCCATTTCTCTGTTCCGATTACGGTCATAGTTAAACTGCAACTTATGACAAACCGTTTCTGCGGCATCTGCAACGGCAATATACACAAGCCCTACCGGTTTTTCCGCCGTTCCGCCGTCCGGACCTGCAATTCCGGTTACGGATACACCAATATCTGCCTTAGATACAGCTCTTACGCCTTCTGCCATTTCGATAGCTGTTTCGGGACTAACGGCGCCGTATTGTTTGAGTGTTTCTTTTTTTACACCCACAAGCTGCGTCTTCGCGGAGTTTGCATAAGTGATAAATCCCTGCTCCAAAATAGCAGAAGCGCCAGGCACACTGGCAATTTTCGAAGCAATAAGCCCCGCTGTACAGGATTCCGCCGTCGCAATTTTCAGTCCGCGTTCTATCAATAACTGCACGGTTACGCTTTCTAAGCTATCCGCATCTGTGCCGTATAAATCATCGCCAAAAATACCTCTGATTTCCTTTTCCGTTTTTTGAATCAATTGTTCTGCTTCTTCTTCATCTTTTCCTTTAGCCGTAATACGAAAGATTGCTTCGGTGCTTTTAGCATACGGTGCGATTGTCGGATTGGTTTGACGGTCGATGATTCCCTGGATTCTCTGTGCCGCGTTTGACTCCCCTACACCAAATATACGTAAAAACCTGGATTTTAAAACTCCATCTGATTTCTTTTCAAGATACGGGCGCACGAACGTTTCAAACATCAAAGTAAGTTCATTCGGAGGCCCCGGTAAAACGACCACAATCTTTCCGTCTTGATCATATAAAAAACCAGGTGCTGTACCATTTAAATTTTTTAGCGCCATGCTACCTTTTGGAATGAGTGCCTGTTTTTGATTGTTTGGTGACATTTTCCGATTTTTGAAAAACTCTAAAATCCGCTCCCAACTCTCCTCGTGCACTTCTAATTCAAGTCCCAGCGCTTCCGCTACGGTTTCTTTGGTGATATCATCAGATGTAGGTCCGAGTCCGCCGGAAAAGATAACCAT
>CALXJH010000158.1 GCA_944388555.1 uncultured Clostridia bacterium | reverse complement strand
AAGGTATAAGCCATACCGCCGCCAATAATCAAGGTATCTACTTTTTCCAGCAGATTGTTAATTACAGAAATTTTGCTGGAAACTTTTGAACCGCCGAGAATTGCCACGAAGGGACGAACCGGATTGTTTACAGCATTGCCTAAAAATTCAATTTCTTTTTCAATCAGGAATCCGCAAACACATTCTCCTTTAATAAATTGCGTAACACCAACCGTAGAGCAGTGTGCTCTGTGTGCAGTGCCAAATGCGTCATTTACAAAAACGTCTGCCAAAGAAGCCAATTCCTGGCTGAATGTTTCTACATTTTTGGTTTCTTCTGCTCTGTAACGGGTGTTTTCAAGCAAAACAACATCTCCGTCCTGCATAGCGGCAACCGCTGCTTTTGCATGCGCACCTACAACGTTATCATCGGCAGCAAAAACGACATCTTTTCCTAATTTTTCAGACAGTTTTTTTGCAACCGGCGCCAAAGAGAATTTCGGCAGCGGTTCTCCCTTGGGTTTGCCCAAATGAGAACAAAGGATCACTTTTGCACCATGCTGTATCAAATACTCAATGGTAGGAAGCGCCCCGTCAATTCTGGTTTCGTCAGTGATGTTTAAATTTTCGTCCAGCGGCACATTAAAGTCGCAGCGGACCAAAACGCGTTTTCCTTTTACTTCGATGTCTTTAATAGACTTCTTGTTCATGTTTATTCCTCCGTTTACTTATAAAAATAATTCATTCATTGCATTCATATTATTTTATAACATTTTTCTGTTTTTTTCAAGTGTTTTTCCTTAAAAATGTGAAAAATTAAAATTTCTTTGTAATGAAACAGATACCTAAAACCCCAGGACCCGAATGTGCGCCGATAATAGCGCCGATATCGTGTATCAGATCGATTTTTCTTCCCATGACTTGTTCGACCTTTTGCGCCAATTCCTGTGCTTTTTCGGAGGCGTCTCCTTGAAGGATCATAATGGTGCTGTTTTCTATATCCGGAATTTTTTCCTGCAGGATACTGATGAGCTTCGGAAACACTTTCTTTTCTCCGCGCACTTTGTCATACGCTTCCACCATACCGTCTTTTATGTATAAAATCGGCCGAATATCCAGCATGCCTCCGATAATTGCTGTTGTCGTGCGGATTCTGCCGCCTTTTTTTAAGTAATCTAAAGTTTCCACGACGAAATAAGTTTGCATATGGCCCAGCACATCTAAGATTCTCTCTGCGACTTCTGGTGCAGCAGCGCCCTGTGCCAATAATTTTGCACCGCAGATTGCTGCGTAGCCTGTGCCGAACGCAAGGTTCATAGAGTCAACCAGGTGAACTTTGATGATACCTTCTTCTTCTACAATCCCTTTTGCAATAGCGGCAGACTGATAGGTTCCGCTTGCCTGGGAGGCAATGGTAACGACAATCAGTTCTTCGTATCCCGCTTGTGCTTCTTCCCTGAAAATGGCTTCAAATTCTGTGGGTGTAATCTGCATCGTTTTTGGAATGGTGTCGGTGGCGCGTATTTTTTTATAAAAATCCTCTGCAGAGATGTCGATTCTGTCGCGGTACACCTCATTTTCACCGAAACTCAAACGGATGGGCAGTACGCGAATCTGATGGGCTTTTGCTTCTTCGGGGGTCAGATCGGCAGAACTGTCTACCAAAATATGAATTTTGCTCAATGCAAATCATCCTTTCTATTATTAAAATCTGATATTGTCCATATCATATTTAGTTTACCATATTCTGCTTCTATTTTCAACTATTATTTTCACAAGTACCACAGAAAGTACAATAGGGGATAAAACCGATGGATACTGCTTTGTGCAGAACAGGGTTTGTGTATTAGCGTATATTTTATGGCTTGCTGTTGCTCGGCAAACAATTTAGGTTTGTTTTGCAGGCGGCAGAGCAATTTGTTCCGCACAGGTATATCTATGAAAGCTGCATTTATTATACTGTAAATGAACAATTGCGGAAAAATGGGTTTTGTTTGGGCATTTGTATTTTTGCATTTTTAGGTTGCTTATATTTTCGGCAATGACCATGCGAAATTGCTTTAAATGTAAGAATTTTCAAAAAACAATTGACAAGTATGGGAGGTTGTGGTATGATATATCCATAATGGTTTTAGAAAGGATTGGTCATTCATGGATACACTTGTTACAATCATCTCCATTGTTCATATTATCATTTCTGTTTTTCTGATTGCTGTGGTTTTGCTGCAGTCGGGTAAAACGGCCGGTCTTTCAGGTAGTATTGCAGGCGGCGCAGAATCGTTTTTCGGTAAGAACAAAGGCAGAACAATTGACGGTATTTTAAGCAAGTGGACAACAGTTGTTGCTATTTTATTCATCATTACTTCAGTTGCGCTTACGCTCCTGAAATAAATTAGGTTTAGAACAAATAACAAAGAAGAAAGGGGCAAAGTCTTTTTATAAAAAGACCTTGCCTATTTTTTATATAACCGCAAACCAATACAAGATTGTGAGTATGCACTATGGGAAGAAAAAAGGAAGTTGCAAAGCCAAGAACCGACTTATATATTACTATTTTAAATATCATGCAGAGTATGGCGTATACGCCTAAACCATTGTCGTGGTTTTTATGTGAATTAAACGCCAAGCTTGACGAGCTGCGGCATGCTATGCAGTATCTGGAATATTATCACTATATCCGTAAAGAGCAGAACGAAACCTATGTGGTTTGCGCGGATATCCGTGTAAAAGTGCGCGGCAAATATTATGCGCAGGCAGACGGCAGCGGGTATGTAGAAGTAGATGCACAGCGTATGATTGAGCAGAGAATTTATATACCGGAACGATGGCGGTTGGGCGCACAGCACAATGACCGTGTTGCTGTCGCTATAGAAGGAATTTATCAGTCACAGGCGTCTCATAAGCAATACGGTGCAATCGAAGAAATTATTCAGCCGTATGGCGATTATTTCTGCGGAACGCTTCGATATATGGATAAAAAGTGGTATGTTGTTCCGCGGGACAAGCATTTTGGTTTGGCGATTCGTGTGCAGGACAGTCAGCCGGGGACTCGTTCGGGAAGTATGGTGTACGCCTGTCTGTCAAACGCGGTGCAGATCCGTAAAGCAGCGTTTGACGCTGCGGATGTTCGGCAAAAGCAGAAAACCATTGTCTGGGATCAAATCAGGAGCAGCACACCTTGCCTCAAAACGGAAACGTTTGAGAAAACGTGCCGTATCGTATGCAGCATTGACAATCCGGTACAGGCATATGCATATGAAAACCGCTTGCATGGATTGTTTTCCAATCAGGCGATGCGTGATGCGGCGCATCCCCGCAAACAGAGGGGAAAGCCGGCAGACAGAATGGATTTGACAAAACTGCAAAGCTACAGGGTGTTGCCTGATCGCGCACATTCGGTTATCAAAGAAGAGAATGGATTCCGTATTTATACGCATGTTCCGGATGTTACAAGCTATGTGCCGGAAGGCTCTGCCTTAGATCGAGAGCTGCAAAGTAAAGGCATGCTGCATTTTATGCTGCCGCGTGTACTAAGAAAGGCCTGCGGATTTCGGATAGGGCAGCCTCAAGACGCCATTACGGTAGAGTTTGTGATGGATCAGGGTGGTCAGCTTACTTGGCGGAATATGTATCGTTCGGTCATACAGTGCGGCAAATCTAAGCCTGTATATTATGAAGAAGCACGGAAAAATATTCGCCGCGGGAATATACTTACGCAGGATCCTTTGCAGTATGCTACAGAGTTTGCGGTAATGGATTATTTTGAAGAAGCGGATTTTCCTGCGCCGTTTATCAATTTATATCAAAAGCGGGACGGGGGCTGGATACAAGAAGCAGCGCAGACGCTTGACTTAAATATGCTGGATGCGGTGCTTAATCAACAGTTTGCTTCACTTGCACAGAGTGCCAAAAGGCCTTTGCGGGAAGCGGCGGTACGGAATTTTGAAAGACTTGTGCGGGAAGTGCCTGACTGGCTGTGCCGCGGCGCGTTCAGTAAAGTGGATTTTTGCCAGCCGTTTACAAGCTATTTATCTATACTCACCCAGCGTGCGTTTGTTATGAAACAGAAGGGATTAACCCGCCAATCCCTTGCAGATTTTGCACAGCAGATGCAGGAAGCAACCGCAATATTTTTATGGCAGCGTGAAGCGAGCTTTTACTATCAGATTATGACACGTAACCAGCAATTGCAAAAAAGATACATACGCAATCCCAAACATGAGATTGCCGCCATTGTAATTGGCAGTCCCGGCAGCAATAATAATGGGGGCTATATCTTTTGTGACGGAATACCTGCGTTTTGTACGGATCTGAATTCTGCGCATTTTAAAATTGGTGATCGGATTTTTGTACGTTTTGATCATATGGGCCGAACGGGAATTTGGATGTATTACAGGAGAAGCGCACCGCCCAAAGAACCGTGCCGTTCTCTTTTATATGACCAAACCGATAAACTGTAAAAACACACGGAAGAAAAAAGGGATTTATGAGAATATGTCGAATAATTATAATAAGGGGAATCAACAGCTATGAGAACCATTAAAACAGAGCAAGTTACGCAGGCAATCGCTGCATGCTGTATAAACGCCAATCTATACCTGCCGGAGGACATTAAAACGGCTATAAACAAAGCGCGCGCGCAGGAAGATGGAATCAGCAAAGAGATTTTGTCTCAGCTGATTGAAAATTACGGCATCGCAGAAAACGAAAAAATGCCGGTTTGCCAGGATACAGGCATGACGGTGGTGTTTGCCGAAGTTGGACAAGATGTGCATTTTACAGGCGTGCCTTTTGAGGAGGCAATCCAAGAAGGCGTGCGCAAAGGATATGCGGAAGGGTATTTGCGTAAATCGGTTGTGAAAGATCCGATTCTTCGCGGAAATACCGGAGATAATACGCCCCCTGTTATTCATACACGCATTGTTCCGGGAGCAACGGTTAAACTAACGGTAGCACCAAAAGGATTTGGCAGCGAGAACATGAGCGCACTTGCGATGCTCAAGCCTTCAGACGGTCGCGAAGGCGTGGTTAGTTTTATTGTAGATACGGTTCGGAAGGCAGGAAGCAATCCTTGTCCGCCGGTGGTGGTGGGTGTCGGCATTGGCGGCACCATGGAAAAAGCGGCGCTTTTAGCAAAACAAGCATTGATGCGCCCTGTTGATCAAAGTCATCCTGATCCGTTCTATGCAGAACTCGAAGCCGAACTTCTTTCTAAAATAAATGCGTTAGGAATCGGACCTTCCGGGTTAGGCGGTAAAACAACCGCGTTGGGCGTAAATGTTCTGATGTATCCGACACATATTGCAGGCTTGCCTGTTGCGGTCAATATGAGCTGTCATGTGACCCGACATCAAACAGTTGTACTATAATCAGAAAGGAAGATGGGTATGAAAATTCAGGTTGTAGAAAGAAAAGTAAATTTGAAAGACGCAACAAAAGAGTATTTACAGGAAAAAATCGGTAAATTTGGCCGGGTTTTTGGAGATGAAGCTTCCGCAACAGCAACCTTTTATACACAGAAAAATAAAATTTTCTTGGAAATTACCATCCGTTCGGGCGATATGATCATCCGTTCTGAAACAGGCGACACCGACGCAAGAGCCGCTATAGACAAGGCCTCTGAAATTATCGACGGACAGATGCGTAAATATAAAACGCGTCTCGCGAAGCGCTTAAAGGAAACATATGTTCCCCAGTTCCCGGAGGTGGATATTCCGGAGGAAACAGAATTTGAAATTGTAAAAAATAAGCAGTTTTTTGTAAAGCCGATGCAGCCCGAGGAAGCGATTTTGCAAATGAAGCTCTTGAATCATACATTCTTTGTTTTCCGCAATGCGGAAACGGAGCGCCCTTGTATTGTGTATTGCAGAAAAGACGGCAAGTATGGCTTGATTGATATTTCCTGAGTTTCGGAATTCGTTTTTTTGGCGGGAAGCTTTGAAGGCTTCCCGTCAATTTGTTTTTTATTTATAAATGATACGAGCGTGTTTTTACGTACGGCGGCCAAAAATTGTGACGATGTATGTATAGTCTGCTGAGCAATTACAACTTTTTTTAGAATAAAAAAGGAATTTGCACGGGCATGTCGAATTAAATCTATCATAGGACGGCTGTGCATTGCCGCTTTGCTGTACTGCATTTTATTTTGATGATATCACATGGTATTGCTTGTATCATGGTTGGATGTATACATTAAAGGAGGGAAAACAAAAGTGGCAATTCCGTCAAGCGTCATACAGGAAATCAGCGAACGTACGGATATTGTGGATTTGGTTTCCCGTTATGTTTCTCTCAAACGTTCCGGTTCGGATTTTTTGGGTTTGTGTCCGTTTCATTCGGAAAAAACACCTTCTTTCCGCGTTACGCCTTCCAAGCAGATGTATTATTGCTTTGGATGCCAGCGCGGCGGCGGTGCCATTCACTTTTTAATGCAGATTGAAAATCTGAATTTTGTGGATGCTGTCAAGAAGTTAGGCGCTGAATGCGGCGTTACAGTTTCGGATGAGCGCGCCGTGGATGACTACGCAGAAAAACGCAGAAAGCAAATACTTGCGGCAAACCGAGAAGCAGCAAGATTTTTTTACGCTTCTTTATCAGAACCGATTGGTGAGCAAGCGCGAAAATATCTCAAGAATCGGGCACTCACGCCTGAAATTATTACAAAATTCGGGATCGGATTTGCGCCTGATTCGTGGGAAAGACTAAAAAAACATTTGTTGTCGAAATCTTTTTCTGAACAGCTTTTGGTGGACGCCGGCCTGATTACAAAAACCGAAAAGGGCTCTACGTTTGACCGATTCCGAAATCGTGTTATGTTTCCTATCATGGACATTACAGGAAATATTATTGGCTTTGGCGGCAGAGTGTTGGATGATTCTACACCCAAATACTTAAACACATCGGATACGCCGGTGTTTGATAAAAGTGCAAATTTGTATGCGCTAAATTTTGCAAAAAACGCAAAATCCGGTCAGGTGATTGTGGTTGAGGGATATATGGACGTGGTCACCTTGTACCAGTATGGGATAGACCGCGCAGTTGCGTCACTCGGAACAGCACTTACGCCAAAACATGCCCGCCTTTTGAAGCGGTATGCCAAAGAAGTGATTCTTTGTTATGATGGGGACGGTGCGGGCGTAAAAGCCGCACAGCGTGCAGTAGGCCTGCTGCGGGAGGCAGATGTTAAGGCGCGCGTGGTGACGCTCACCGGTGCTAAAGATCCGGACGAATATTGTAAAAAATTTGGGGTTGAACGGTTTTTAGCTTGTATAGACGAAGCAAAACCGCCTGTTTTGTATAAAATTGCCGCAATGCAGGAAAACTATGATTTGACTATGCCCGAACAGCGCGCCTCTTTTCTCAAAGAAGCTGCTGAGGAAATCGCAATGCTTACCGAACCGGTAGAACGGGATGTATATACACATGAAGTGGCACGTCTGCTCTCGGTTTCACAAGAGGCGTTAGAAAGCCAGGTAAAAAAAGCGGTGCTGCGTTTGAAGCAGTCAGGCAAGCGACAGGAAAAAACACAGATCCAACGCATTACCAGACAAAAGGCATTGGATACTGGTAAAATAGAAGAACAGGCAGAAGCCAGTTTGTTTGCGCTTGCGCTCCGATATACAGAAGTGCTGACTTTTTTGCAGCAAAACGGCGGGGCAGCGCTTTTTACACAGCCGGCATTTCATGATGCAACAGATACGTTGATAGGATTACTTGAACAAGACGAGAAAATCCCGGAACCTGCAGCCTTTATTGCACGGTTTCCGTTAGAATACAGCGGTATGCTGGCAGGCGCTGTACAGCAGATTCCGGAAACAACCGAACCGGAAAAAACAGCAAGCCAGATACTGGACAAGCTTCGCCGGATAAAAAAACAGCGGCACCTGGAAAAATTGGCAAAAGAAGGCGACGTTGAGGAAATAAATAACCTTTTACATAATAAGGAGGATGAACATGCCAAAAGAGGATAGCAGAAGAACCATAGTAAAAAAACTGCTGGACAAAGGGAAAAAATCCGGAACACTTTCTTACCAGGAAATTATGGATGCTTTGGAAGCCATTGATTTACAAACCGAGCAGATAGAATCTATATATGAAACGTTAGAAAATGCCGGCATTGAAATCACGGGGGATAAAGAGCCTGATGCAGAAGAGGACGCAAAGGATTTAGAGGATGATCTTGAAGAGCCGGACGAGGCAACTTTAAAACGTGATCTGGCGGCGATCGAAGCGGAAGAAATCAATATTGCGGATATGGAGGATTTGTCGGTACCGGAAGGCGTGAGTGTAGAAGATCACGTGCGTATGTACTTAAAAGAAATCGGAAAGGTTCCGCTCCTTAGTATGGATGAGGAAATTCAGCTTGCGATGCGAATGATGGACGGAGATGAGGCTGCAAAGCAGCGTTTGGCGGAGGCAAATCTTCGATTGGTGGTATCTATTGCAAAACGTTATGTTGGCAGAGGTATGCAGTTTTTGGATTTGATTCAGGAAGGAAATCTTGGTCTTATTAAAGCGGTCGAAAAGTTTGATTATACCAAAGGCTATAAATTTTCCACCTATGCAACCTGGTGGATTCGCCAGGCGATAACCCGTGCCATAGCCGATCAGGCAAGAACCATCCGTATTCCGGTGCATATGGTTGAAACCATCAATAAACTCATGCGTATTCAGCGTCAGCTGATCCAGGAAAACGGACGAGAACCGCAAGCAGAAGAAGTGGCAAAAGAAATGAATATGTCTATTGATAAAGTGCGGGAGATTATGAAAATCGCGCAGGAGCCGGTATCGTTGGAAACGCCGATCGGTGAGGAAGAGGATAGCCATTTGGGAGATTTTATCCCAGATGATGACGCACCTGCACCGGCGGAAGCTGCTTCGTTTACCATGCTCAAAGAACAGTTAAATTCGGTGTTATCCACACTTACCGACCGGGAAGCAAAAGTTTTGCGCCTCCGTTTCGGATTAGAAGACGGCAGGGCAAGAACTTTAGAAGAAGTGGGATTTGAATTTGGTGTTACGCGTGAGCGTATCCGGCAGATAGAAGCCAAAGCCCTTCGCAAACTCCGGCATCCGTCCAGAAGCCGCAAACTAAAGGATTATCTGGAGTAAATATCGGGAAATAATTTGACAAACCATCATTTGTTTGCTATACTGTAAATAAGTAATATTGCTTTATAATTTACGATCAGAATTTGTATACTGCAGATAGAGAAAAGGTCTCTTGTCTTATTTGCCTTGCCTGACGGGAGATCTTTGGAATTTCCATAGCCGGCAGGGCAGACAAGGAGATTTTCTATGAAAAAAATTATTAAGAAAAAAACTTACAACACGGATACGGCAAAAGAAATCAGCCGGATTACGTTCGGTGCTTTCGGCGATCCCGACGGTTACGAAGAAATTTTATACGAAACGAGAAAAGGAGATCGTTTTATATATGGTATCGGCGGAAAAGAAAGCAAATATCCGGTAGAAACCATTGTTCCGGTTGAATAATTTAAGTTAACTGATTTAAACGGAAACGTTTAAACTGAACCAAAGGATGGATCTAAACATTTGTTTTGTGTTTCCTATGGTAAAGTTTTACATGCAGAGCTCTGTTTTAGGATGCCGCTGCTGACATATAAAAATATATTGATCTGACACTAAAATAGTTTGAGGTGAAAGGCAAATACGATCCATTGCATTTTAAAAAGCATGCCTTTCCGGTGTGCTTTTTGTTTTTGGATAGGATATCTATGGTATGCAACCTAAATATATAACCAAGCAAACGTCCGTTTGTTGGCCGTTTGCTGAAAGAAAGGGGTTTATGGAACAATGGAAACACGCATTGCCATCATTGGAATTATTGTGGAAAATCAGGATTCGGTAGAAAAGCTGAATCAGCTTTTGCACGAATATGCCGACTGTATTATCGGCAGAATGGGTATTCCGTGCAAAGCGCGCGGGATAAATGTGATTAGTCTGGTGCTGGATGCCAAACAAGACGCAATCAGCGCATTATCCGGAAAAATCGGACAGCTGGACGGTATAACTACCAAAACCGCATATTCCAAAATGTAGCCTCCTGATAAATCATGGAGAGGAGAAAAAGAAAATGTACAACCCAAAATCATTAAAAGCAGAAGAATTTATTTCACATGAAGAAGTATTAGAAACGTTAGAGTATGCAGCTGCCAATAAACACAACGCGGCGCTGATTGATGAAATTTTAGAAAAGGCAAAACGGCGAAAAGGTCTTTCTCACCGCGAAGCGGCCGTATTGTTAGATTGTGATATTGAAGAGAAGAATCAGGAAATCTACCGTTTGGCAGAGCAGATCAAAAAGGATTTTTACGGCAACCGCATTGTCATGTTTGCACCGTTGTATTTATCCAATTATTGTGTAAACGGCTGTGTATATTGTCCTTATCACGCGAAAAACAAACATATCGCGCGCAAAAAGCTTGCGCAGGAGGATGTGGCGCGTGAGGTCTGCGCACTGCAGGATATGGGACATAAGCGCCTTGCAATTGAAGCCGGTGAAGATCCCGTAAACAATCCGATTGAATACATATTAGAATGCGTAAAAACTATTTACAGCATCAAACATAAAAACGGTGCGATCCGGCGCGTGAATGTAAATATTGCGGCAACCACGGTGGAAAATTATCGGAAACTGAAGGAAGCGGAGATTGGTACATATATCCTTTTCCAGGAAACGTATCACAAGGAAAGCTATGAAAAACTGCATCCTACAGGCCCCAAACACAATTATGCTTACCATACCGAAGCCATGGACAGAGCAATGGAAGGCGGTATTGATGACGTAGGCCTGGGTGTTTTGTTCGGCTTAGAGCTGTATCGCTATGAGTTTGCGGCTTTGTTGATGCATGCAGAGCATTTGGAAGCCGTACACGGTGTGGGGCCGCATACCATCAGCGTTCCGAGAGTAAAACGCGCAGATGACATTGACCCGGATGTTTTTGATAACGGAATCGACGATGATACATTCGCCAAAATTATCGCTTGTATCCGCATTTCGGTTCCTTATACCGGTATGATTATTTCTACACGGGAAAGCAAGGCTTGCCGTGAACGTGTATTGCATTTGGGTATTTCACAAATCAGCGGTGCTTCCCGGACCAGTGTGGGCGGCTATTATGAGCCGGAAAAAGAGGACGAATGTTCAGAACAGTTTGATGTAAGCGATAACCGTACATTAGACGAGGTCGTGCGCTGGCTGATGGAACTTGGATATATCCCAAGTTTTTGTACAGCATGCTATCGTGAAGGCAGAACGGGCGATCGGTTTATGTCACTTTGCAAGAGCGGTCAGATTCAGAACTGCTGCCATCCGAATGCGCTCATGACGCTGCAGGAATATCTGATGGATTATGCGAGTGAAGATACGCGTAAAATTGGGGAAGCCTTGATTCAGGCAGAACTTAAAAATATTCCAAAAGAAAAAGTACGGCATCTGGTAGAAGAAAATCTACAGAATATCCGAAACGGTCTTCGCGATTTCAGACTGTAGGGCCAGAAAGGAGAAATGTGTATGGGACTGAATGATACACCTTCCGGAGAAAGAGTACAGATTGGATTTTTCGGACAGCGGAATGCGGGAAAATCCAGCGTGGTAAATGCAGTGACTGGGCAAAACCTGTCGGTGGTGTCTGAAGTGAAAGGTACCACAACCGATCCGGTGTTGAAGAGCATGGAACTTTTGCCGATGGGACCCGTTACCATCATTGATACGCCCGGATTTGATGATGTGGGTGCACTGGGTGCACTGCGCGTGGAACAGACGCGCAGGATTCTGAATAAAACCGATGTAGCGGTTTTGGTTGTGGACGGTACTGTCGGGAAAACGCCGGCAGACCTGGAATTGATCGACTTATTTGTTGCGCGGGGAATTCCCTACATTGTTGCTGTTAATAAAAGCGACTTGACACCTGTATCGCCTGTGCAGTCCGGCGAAATGGCGGTGAGCGCCAAAACAGGGGCGGGCATTTTTGAACTGAAAGAAAAAATTGCGGGTCTTGCGCCCAAAGAAAACGCTGACCGGCACATTATCAGTGACAAGATACAGCCGGGAAGCGTAGCGGTTTTGGTAACCCCGATTGATTCTGCCGCGCCGAAAGGAAGAATCATACTTCCGCAGCAGCAAACATTGCGGGATATTTTAGATGCCGGATGTATTGGTATGGTTTGCCGCGAATTTGAACTGGAGCAGACACTGCGTGCGCTTAAAGAGCCGCCGGCTGTTGTTATAACAGACAGTCAGGCGTTTGAAATGGTTTCGGCAATTGTTCCGAAACAGATCCCCCTTACTTCCTTTTCGATACTTTTTGCACGCTATAAAGGCGTTTTGGACGGCGCAGTAAAGGGGGCGCTGGCATTGTCTTCTTTAGAGGAAGGTTCTCAAATTTTAATTTCAGAAGGATGTACGCATCACAGACAGTGCGAGGATATCGGCACGGTTAAACTTCCGGGCTGGATTCGTAAATTTACAGGCAAGGATTTTAACTTTTCTTTTACTTCGGGCGGTACATTCCCGCAAGATTTGCAGGCATATGATTTAATTGTGCACTGCGGCGCCTGCATGCTGAATCCGCGTGAGATGCAAAACCGCAGAGCAATGGCGGATGCGGCAAATGTGCCTATGACCAATTACGGCGTTCTGATTGCGTATATGCATGGAATTTTAAAGCGTTCGCTGGAAATTTTCCCCGAACTTGCTGCACTTTTTTAATTGAAAAATGTAAACATAAAACAAATCGGACTTGCCTTTTAGGCAAGTCCGATTTTTATGACCTTTGCATATGGTTAAATTTTGTCAATCTCAGCCTGGGTAAGCATTTGAATGTTGTTTTCCTCAAACAGATGTACCGTTCTTCTTTTTTCGGAAGGCCGAATGATTAAAACAGCATGGTCGCCGGTGCTTTTATAGAAAGAGTAGATATATTCTATGGATATGCCGGCTTGTTCTAATAACGTTAAAATGCTGCTCAGACCTAATGGTTTGTCTGGCACGCAAACGCAGATTACGTTGTTTACTTTCGCAATATGTCCGTTTTCACGCAGAAGATCGATGGTTTTGTCTATTTGGCTTTCTTCTACGATACAGCGTACAATGCCGAAACTGGATGTATCCGCAATGGAAAGCGCTTTTAAATCAATATCATTTTCTCCTAACAGTTGAGTCAATTCACGTAAAGAACCTCTGATATTTTCAATATAAATAGAAATCTGGCGTACAAACATACAATTCATCCTTTCTTTATACTTTTTTTCCGTGATTAAAGCTTGCGGTTATCAATGACACGTTTTGCCTTGCCTTCGGAACGCGGAATGGATTTCGGCGGTACGAGGCTGACTTTTGCCTGAATGCCGACTACCGACTTGATTTGTCCGCTGATTGCGTCTTTCAGCTCTTCGATGTGGGAAACCGTATCCGAGAACATTTCTTCTGTCAGTTCTACCTTTACTTCTAATGTATCAGAAGAATTGACACGGTCAACCACCAATACATAATGCGGTGCAACGCCGCTGGTGCCTACCAATACGGATTCTATCTGACTTGGGAATACGTTTACGCCGCGGATAACAATCATGTCGTCCGTTCTTCCGGTGATTCTGCTCATGCGGGCAAGCGTTCTGCCGCACGCACATTTTTCGTCTGTTAAAGTACAGATGTCGTGCGTTCTGTAACGAATGATGGGCATGCCTTCCTTGGTGTTGGTTGTAAATACCAGTTCGCCGGGGGTGCCGTAAGGAAGCTGCTTTTCGGTTACCGGATCAATGATTTCGGCAATTACGTGATCTTCTGAAATGTGCATGCCGTTTTTCGCCAGACATTCGTACGAAACGCCGGGACCTGCAATTTCTGTTAATCCATAGATATCACATGCGTCGATATGCAAAAGTTCTTCTATGTGCTGGCGCATTTCTTCGGTCCAGGGTTCTGCACCAAAGCAGCCGGCGCGCAGTTTGATTTTTTCGGGCGGGATCCCCATATCTCGGATGGTTTCACCTAAGTAGGTCGCATAGGACGGCGTACAGCATAGCATGGTAGAACCAAGTTCCTGCATCATCATAATCTGGCGCTGTGTATTTCCGCTGGACATAGGTACAACCATAGCGCCAATTTTTCCGGCCCCCTGGTGTGCACCCAATCCGCCTGTAAACAGACCATATCCGTAACAAACCTGTACGATATCGTCCTTGCCGCCGCCGGCAGCCGTTAAAGTTCTTGCCATCATTTCCGTCCATACATCCAGATCATTTTGCGTGTAACCCGAAACAATCGGCTTTCCGGTTGTGCCGGAAGAACCTTGTATCCGGACAATTTCACTCTTCGGAACAGCAAACAGTCCAAATGGAAATTGATCTCTAAGATCGGTTTTTTCAGTAAAGGGGAGCAATTTTAAATCGTCCAGCGAACGGATATCTTCCGGCTTTACACCTTTTTTATCCATTCTTTCCCGGTAAAGCGCCACGTGATCATATGTGTGCTTTACAACTTTTTTTAAGCGATCACCTTGTAGTTTTCTTAATTCTTCACGGTCTATACATTCCATCTCCGGATTGTATATTTTGTGTTCCCTCTGCATGTTTAAAACACCCTTTCTATTTTTGCTAAAAATAAAAAGGCTGCACATTAGCTTTGTGCAGCCTAACATTCAGTCGGAAAATTCCTACCTGTTTATCCGCAGCACAAAACACTCTTACTTTTGCAAAACAAAAACGCAAAAAAGTAAAAGTATAAGCATATAAAGACAAATAAAACAGATAAAAACATGGTTATATTTCTCCTGATATTTTATATTTACAGTTTATCATGAAACCATATATTTGTCAATAATAAAAAAATAATGAAATGTGCAAAAATAGCTTGCATTTTTAAAAAAATGTTGTATAATAATAAGAACAAAGCCAAAGGGGTGTACTATCAAGATGGAAAATAGAATTATAAAAGTTGAAAAAGACTTTGTGGTGGTCGGCGGAGGTATACCGGGAATTGTATCTGCCATTCAGGCGGCAAGACTGGGTTTGAAAGTGGCACTTATCAATAATCGCGGTTATATGGGCGGCAATGCGAGTGCAGAAATCAATGTGAATATCTCAGGTGCAACCGGCGTGCAGGAATTTAACTATTTTGCCCGAGAAACGGGTATTATGGAAGAATTGATTCTGGAAAATATGCATAAAAACGTCATGGGAAACCGTTATGTCTGGGATGCGGTGCTTTCCGATAAACTTTTGAAAGAAACGAATATTGAATTGTTTGCGAATACCAATATAGATAAGGTTGAAACAAAAGACGGAAAAATCGTTTGCGTTTCAGGCAGTCAGCTTGCAACCGAAAAACGTTTTGAATTTTATGCCCCGTTTTTTGCGGACGATACCGGCGAAGGTGCGGTTGGTTTTCTTGCCGGTGCGGAATACAGATACGGAAGAGAAGGAAAAGCGGAGTACGGAGAGCGGGTTGCACCGGATACGCCGGATAATCATGTGCTGCCCAGCACTTTGAATTTTGTGGCCAAAGACATGGGAAAACCGGTTCCTTATGTGCGCCCCGATTTTGCTTTAAATTTATTTGAAACAGATGTCTTGAAATATCGCGTTATTCCTAAAAAAGGATTTATGTTTTCACAGTGGTTCTATGAGGTGGACGGCGATAAAAATCAGATTGATGATGCCGAAGAAATTATTAAAGACCACAAAAGCCTGGTTTACGGTATCTGGGATTATATTAAAAACAGCGGGGAATATGATGCGGAAAATTATGATTTACAGTATGTATCACCTGTTCCCGGTAAGCGGGAAGGCAGACGCTTGATGGGAGATTACGTTCTGACAGAATCCGATGTTTTTAATCAGTCTGATTTTACCGATACGATAGGGCATGGCGGATGGTCAATTGATTTGCATGCCATTCGCGGTTTTTATGCAACTGAGCCAATCAATAAACACATTATGCTGAAAGGTATTTTTAAAATTCCTTATCGCTGCGGATACTCTAAAAATATTGATAATCTGTTTATTGAAGGCAGATGTATGTCTACCACCCATGTTGCGTTTGGTGCAACCCGCGTTATGGCAACGCTTGCAACGACCGGACAGGCAAACGGCATTGCAGTATACCTGTGCAAAAAATACAATACCAATCCAAGAGGCGTTTATGAATCACATATGGATGAGCTGCAAAACATGCTGCTGAAAGAAGATCAGCTTGTCGTAGGCAAACCTTACTGCGACCCGGCAAATCTTGCGCAGAAGGCAAAAGTAAATGTCTCTTCGGTACGCGACTTGGCGGTTCGCAAACAGGATGGCTTGGCAAAGCTTGAAACCGATGTTTCTATTTCTATGCCGGTTTTAAAATCTTTTAAAGGAATCAATGTTTTGGCAAAAGTAAACCGGGATACAACCCTCCGCTATTGGGGAGCTGTTCCGGAAAAAGCAGAAAACTTTAATCCGGAAACCAAATTGTTTGAAAATACGATTCCGCTTCGAAAAACAGAGGGTGTACAGTGGATATCTTTACCTGCCAATATACTTTTAGATACTCCAAAACATCTTTTCTTTGTGCTTTGCATGAACCCGGATATTGAAATTGCTTATCAGACAGCACCGCTTGCTGGTGTTATTTGTACGCAGCTTGATAAAAATGATTCTGTAACCATTGTGGATATGGACACATTACAAACAAAAGAGCAAGTATGGCATCGCTATCATAAAACCGTTTGCTTTGAGGTTTTGGAAAAGGAACCTGTTTTTGCAGGGGAAAACCTGATCAACGGATTTACGCGTCCGTTTGCCGGTGCAAATATATGGCAGGCAAAAGGAAAGACGGACGAGTATTTTGAGCTAACGTTGGACCAGCCGCACAAACTCAAAGAAATGGTTTTGGTGATGGATACCGACTTAGATAAGTATTATTATACATTTGATGAAAACGCAAATGCAAATGTTCCTTCGGTCATTAAAGATTTTGATGTATATTATAAGGATGATAAAGGCAACTTTGTTCTGCTTAAGGAAGTGCGCGGACATTTTCAGCGTTTGGCGACCGTTCCGTTGGATGGGATTTGTACAAATGTGATTAAAGTTGTGGTTCGTGATACCTGGGGGCAGGATTTTGCGGGATTATATGATGTGCGTATCTATGAAGAATAGAATATAATAATTGTTTTATCTATTGACTTCACTCCTTTTTTTGTGTTATAATGACGCAAAGAAGGGAGTGAATTTTGTTGAAAAGAACAATTGTGTTTATTTGTATTTTTGTGATTCTCATGCAACTAGTATCTCCTACAGTAATGGCAGAAGAAAATTATAGGTATGCGCAGCAGCTTAACTTTCCGGCATATGCGTGGTCGGATCAGGCAGTGGATTTTCCATCCTGCCGCAGCCAGGGATATCATTATTACAGCAATCGGCATTATGGATTCGCGCCCGGAACCGTTTATAACGAAAAGGATATGTGGCTCTGGATGAAAAAAGGACTGGTTACCGTAGATGACCGGCAAATTGATTGGTTTGGCGCAAAAAAAGACGGAAGAGCCGCTTTTGTATTTACCAATGCGTCTGATGCGCCTGTCACCACAACTGTAACATTTGGTGATGAAGTTGGTATGGGTACACGGGTCAATTCGGTGATTTACACACCTTCCGGAACAAATACGCAAATTATTGAAAATAAAACAACCACGCTGACTGTTCCACCAAAGACCACTTTAGCAATAGCGTTTAACGCAACCGTCAATGCGCCTGATTATGCAAAAATGTATGGAACAAACCTGACCGATTACAGTGCTTCCTATGCTGCATCTTCTGTACGAAAAGATAAGGATGTAATTGGGCATACGGTGCAGATCACGCCCGATTCTTATCATGCTTATGTTTATGCGGCTTATCGGCCTTCGACGGTAGATCCTGCCGGTATTTCCATGGCGATTATGCGTTACTCCATCGGCGGCGACACGTGGCAAGCCATCACAGATTCTACCTTCCCGTTTGAATTCGATGTAAAGGTAGAAGATGCCGCGAAAGATTTCCAATATAAGGTGGAACTGTATGATGCGGACAGGAATAAAGTGGGGACTTCGGATACTTGTACACTCAAAGCGTGTGCTTATGAGGCCGAGGTGCCGATTCGGCTGTCGGTCGGCGGTACAAGAGGAACAACCATCAGCACAGCGCCTAATCCAACCATCACCGGCTGGAACGGAAATAACAACACCGCCATCTCTGCAACCGGTAACTGCTTTGCATTCTTTAAGGTGGGCAACGATACCGGAAAAGACGTAGATGTAACCGGCATATTTGTTTTGGTAGACGCAGACGGTCATTTTAAACGTGTGGCAAAAATCGTGCAAAATACCGTTCCGGCTAAAAACACTTCTTCTAATATGATGAATTTCAGTACACTTGTCACGGATCCCATTGTCTTAACGGAAGAAGATATAGGATGTCATTTGGTCGTATTTTTGTGGAACAGTATGGAGACAATGAAGCCTTGTATAGACGGCAAGTATAATTTTGCAACCGGGAACTTGGAATAACTTTTAAAAGCACAGCAAAAATACATGCTGTGCTTTTGTAAAAGGATGCGGGGAAAATAAAAGTATAAAAATTTGAAAAATAGTTGCAATATATATAAAATTGTGGTATACTAATAAAGCTATACTAACCGGGGAGGTAGCGGTGCCCTGTACTTGCAATCCGCTAAAGCAAGGGTGAATGCCTTATCGAGGGGCCTGCATGTGCGGTCTGTGCGAAATGGAGGATGTTGAGAACCGGGTCTTGCGCAATCGTTCTTTGTGAACCTTGTCAGGCGGGGAACCGAGCAGCAATAAGCAAATGCTTCGATGTGCCGCGAGGGTGCCTGGTTTGAGTCTGAAATGGCGTAACGCGCATACGCAGTGTTTCGACATAAGGCTGTATAGCTTTTTATATTTGTATATTTAAAAGGCTTACGCATTTTATATAAAGGAGGCGTTAAAATGGAATATCAGGCATTATACCGGCAGTTTCGTCCCGAAACATTTGGAGATCTGGTTGGGCAGGAAGCCATTGTAACGGCTCTGAAACATCAGCTGGAAAATGGAAAATGCGCACACGCTTATTTGTTTTGCGGTACGCGCGGTACCGGAAAAACAACCACCGCACGTTTGCTTGCACGCGCAGTAAACTGTGAAAATCCGCAGGGGGCAGAACCTTGTAATGTGTGCGCTGCCTGCAAAAGTATCAAAGACGGAACCGCGATCGATGTCGTTGAAATTGACGCAGCTTCTAATACCAGCGTCGATAATGTGCGGCAGATCCGTGAAGAAATTACTTATCCGCCTATGGCGCTTAAGAAAAAGGTGTATATCATAGACGAAGTGCATATGCTGTCCGGCGGTGCATTTAACGCTCTTTTAAAAACGCTGGAAGAACCGCCGGAATACGCCATGTTTATTTTAGCAACCACCGAGTATCACAAAGTTCCGGCAACGATTTTGTCCCGCTGTCAGCGCTTTGATTTTAAGCGCATTTCAGGGAAAATGATTGCTGAACGCCTCAAATATGTCTGTGACGCCTCAGCGGCGGCATATGAGGAGGCGGCCATTTCCTCCATTGCCTATGCGGCAGATGGATCCATGCGTGACGGACTCTCTATTTTAGAAAAATGTCTTTCCTTTTCCAATGAAAAATTAACCAAACAGGCGGTAGAAAGCGTGCTTGGAACTGTCGATGATACCGATTTGTTCCGCCTTTCGTCCGCCATTGCCGAAAAAAATGCAGGGGATGCGGTATCTGCCTGTGAAAAAGCCATTGCAGACGGCAGAGATCCGCTCTTGCTTACAACCTACTTAATGGAGCATTTTCGCTGTCTGATGGTAGCGGCACTGGTGCAGAACCCCGAAGAAATCCTGCAAATGAATGCAGAACGCACCGCATTGTTTACACAGGAAAGCCAAAAATTCTCTTTGGCGCAAATCATTACCATTTTAAAAAGTCTTACCAATGTATATAAAAGTCAGAAAGAAACGCCCAATCCAAAAATGATGCTGGAAATCGGTGTTGCGGCTATTTGTGCACATGGCACGCGTACCAAACCCGCACAGCCCGCACAGGCTTTTCAGCCGGCGTTCCAGCCGGAGATAAGCGCGCCTGCCGCAATGACGGCGCCGCCTTTACAGCCGGAACAAACAAAAGCACAAACGTTTGTACCTGCGCCGCAGGCAGCGGAAAACGATGATTGGCAGCAGGCATCAGCTAAATCGCAGCCGGAAGCAGCTATATCGCAGTCTGAACCGCCCGAACAATCGCTTTCTGCCGCTGAGCAGGAAAGATTGAATAAACACGGCAATATGGATGAAATTATTGAGCATTGGACTGAAATATTAGAATATTTAATGCGGGAAAAGAAACTTTCGCTTTGCGCAAATCTTCGGTTGTGCAGACCGATGGCAGAGAAAGAAAACGTTTTGATGCTGATTTTCCGACCCGAAAACAAAGCCAATCATGATTTGACCGATAAGCAAACAAACAAGGAAGTATTGCAGGAGGCAATCTGGCAGTATACAGGTCTTAAACCGACCATTCATTGCTGTTACACCAATGAAAGCGCTGCCCAGGCGCAGCAGGTACAGCCTGCCGCAAACGCAGCGGCGCTTGAAGCAGAATTCGGTGACTTTATTAAATTTGAAGATTGATCTTTTTGTTTATAATATAGAATGAATAAGGAAGGATGAACGCAAGATGGCAAAAAACAAATTTCCCATGGGCGGTATGGGCGGCGCAAATATGAATCAGATGATTAAACAAGCCCAGAAAATGCAGCAGGATATGCTCAAACTCCAGGAAGAACTGGATGAAACAACCGTAGAAGCCTCCGCTGGCGGCGGCATGGTGACGGTAACCGCAACGGCAAAAAAAGAAATTACAAGCATTAAAATCAATCCCGAGTGTGTAGATCCGGAAGATGTGGAAATGCTGGAAGATTTGGTGTTGTCAGCGGTAAAAGAAGCTTTGAAAAAAGCAGAAGATGTGTCTGCACAGCAAATGAGCCGCATTACCGGCGGATTGAATGTGCCGGGCCTGTTTTAAAAAATGAGAAATAAGCGGCAGACATTTTGTCTGCCGCTTGTAGTATAGGAGATACAGTATGAATATAAGTATGCACAACCATTCCTTTACGGTGTGGTGTAAATTGATACGTACATTTGTGCATCCCGGTGATGCATTTGAAATCCGCTGCTGGGAAGATGAAAATGTTGATTTTGCGCAGAAGTGGAGTCACATATTAGTAAAAGAAGGGCTTGAAAATGTTTTTCGGGGAAGCGTTACCAATGCAATGCTCAAAACACTTTGCGAAAAACCGCGCGGCAAAGAAGAAATCACAGACATTTTTACCTTGAATTTTACCTGCGGCGATCTGCTTTTATACAGTGAGCATTACGGTACGGAGCTGCATTTGCTGAATGTACAGGAAAAAGATGCGGCGGTTTTGGAAGAACTGGGCGTTTCTGATTACACAGTATATTGAAAGGGGAATATCAAATGCAGTTTCGTTTTGCACAGACAGGGGACGAATCGCAAATTTTAACGTTTATACGCGCTCTTGCAGCATATGAAAAAATGGAAGATCAGGCGGTTGCAACAGAAGCGCTTTTGCGGCATTGGCTGTTTGAGGAGAAAAAGGCGGAAGTTTTATTTGTGCTGGAAGAAAATATCCCCGTCGGATTTGCGCTGTTTTTCCATAATTTTTCTACGTTTCTGGGCAGAGCCGGCATTTATCTGGAAGACTTATTTGTGCTGCCGGAGCAGCGCGGCAAGGGATATGGGAAAGCCCTTTTAAAAAAGCTTGCGCAGATTGCCGTTTCCCGCGGCTGCGGCAGGCTGGAATGGAGCTGCCTGAACTGGAATACACCGTCTATTGATTTTTATAAGCATATGGGTGCTTTGCCCATGCAAGAATGGATGACCTATCGTCTCACCGGAGACGCGTTGCTGGATGCCGCAAAATAAATGTAATCATAAAAACCCTTGGCAGCACCAGGGGTTTTTCTTTTGAAAAAAATGTAAAATGTGCTTGACATTTTGAAAAAAGTGTGCTACTATAAATGTAAAGTTAACTTTACAAATCAAAACAAAGGGGGAGAGGCATGAAAAATAAAATAACACAAATGCGCAAGGCGGCCGGTTTAACGCAGCAGGATTTAGCAGATCAATTGCATGTTTCCAGACAAACCATTATTTCTTTGGAAAACGGGCGGTATAATCCGTCTATACTGCTGGCGTACCGCATTGCAAAACTGTTTGGGGAATATATTGAAAATGTTTTTGTATTTGAGGATTTGGAGGGAGAGAAAGAATGAGAAATTGTAAAATAAACGGGATTGTATACGGCGTTTTATTTGTTTTAGGTCTGGTGTTGCTGGCCGCCGCTCTGCGCTTTAACTTAGACAGTATTTACAGCGGCATGGGAGGCGCTCTGATAGGGGTTTCTGCCGTTCGGATTGCAATGTGCGTTTACGCTGCTAAAAATCCGGATTACATGAAACGTCAGCAGATTGAAAATACCGATGAGCGAAATATTTATTTAGCCCATCGTGCGCGCAGTATTGCCTATTCTTTTGGTATTTTAATTTGCTCGGCGGCATGTATTGCGGCGCTTGTGCTCAATATGCGCGCTTACGGCATACTGCTTGGATATGTGGTTTGCCTGTTTTTGCTGTTGTATATGGTAACTTATTTTGTATTAAAAAGAAAAAATTAAAAAAGGAGAAATGAGGCATGAATGAAATATGCAGCAAGCTCATGCGTTTAGCAGATATATCTTACAAATCCTTTCATGCCGGTATTTGTCCAGGAACTGAAAATATTTTAGGGGTACGCATACCGGCTCTGCGCGCTTACGCGAAAGAATTGTATGCTAAATATGGCATAGGCGCGCTGGATAAAATACAGGATGATTATAACGAGGAAATCATGCTCCAAGGTATGATTATCGGGTTAGAAAAAGTATTTAGAAGGGATTTGATCGAAAGCTTTCTGCCCAAGATAAACAACTGGGGTGTATGTGATGTATTTTGTAGCAGTTTAAAAATAGCGAAAAAACATAAGAAAGAAATGCTCGACCTGATTCAAAATGCGTTAAAAAGCCAGCAGGCTTTCAAACAGCGGTTTGGGATTGTGATGCTATTGTCCTATTATACCGACGATACGCATTTGCCATTTTTATTTAAAACCTTCGACGAGATACACACCGAAGAATATTATGTAAAAATGGCGGTTGCATGGGCGGTATCGGTTTGCCTTTGCAAGTATTTTGAGCAAACAGTTATCTATTTGCAGCACTGTAAACTGGATACATTTACCTTCAATAAAGCACTGCAAAAAGGGATAGAGTCTTATCGCGTTTCACAAGAGCAAAAGCAGTTGCTTCGCCGCATGAAGCGTACGAAAAGCGGAGAATAGGGGAAATGGGTGGTGTGTACACAGGTTATACACGTACGGATGCTGAAAAATTAGATATCATATAAGAAATGCGCCATGAATGGGTTACAAAAACAAAAAACAAAGGACGCCGGATTCTCAATACATCCGGCGTCCTTTGCTGATCAAAAATCAAAACTTTCATAGCGGAAAGCAAATATCATTTTTCATACTGCTTGCAGATATTTAGGGGTTCCGACAGTCAGAAAAGCGGCAAGTTTTTCTGTTTATTGTTTATATAATTCATTCAGTGCGGATTTAAAGGGTGCATAAAGATATAAAGAGCCAAAAACGAGGGTGGTGCATTGAATTTGGCGCAGTGCGTCTAAAATAGACGGACAGCATTTTGCATCAAAGCCTGCCTGCCGTGCTTTTTCTGTAAGGGCTTCGGCGGACAACGCTCTTGGATTATCCGGCACTTGTGTGCAAAGCATGACAGCTCGATTCTGTACATGCAGGCGGGTAAACGCAGCAAAAACACCGTCGATATCTTTATCCGCCATAAACGCGCAAATGAGCGTTAAATGCCCCTGCGGCAGATTTTCACATAGCGCTTCTGCACCGTTCGGATTGTGCGCACCGTCAAAAATAATAGTCGGGCTGGTGCGGAAAATTTCAAAGCGCCCAGGATGTACGGCGTGGCTGAGTCCGTAGCGGATGGCATCTTCCGGAATAGAAAGTGCGCGGCATACCGCTGCGGCAATGCCGGCATTTTCCGCCTGGTGTTTGCCATGAAGACTTAAAGGCAAATCGTTCACCGGGGGGGCAATGTGAAACGTACCTTTTGCCAGACGCTTAATAATAGGGGCTGCAGGCTGCTGCGGCGTTACTGTGTGCTGGGTACCTTCTTTAATAATTCCGCATTTATTATAGGTGATTTCTTCAATGGTATTGCCTAAGTATTCCATGTGATCTAAGCCAATGCGCGTCAGCACAGCGCATTTGGGCGGCGGAATGATATTGGTAGCATCGCCCGTTCCACCCAATCCGCATTCTAATACCACAATGTCACAGTTCTGACGGCTGAAATATAAAAATGCGGCGGCAGTCCAGAGTTCAAAAGGAGATAGACCGTCTCCAAACGCGCCGATTTCGTTTAAAATAGCGTGGCATTCAGCGCGCGGGATACAATCGCCGTCAATTGAAATGTTTTCTTCCGGCTGTTCAAGATACGGAGAAGAAAATTTTCCGCATTTTAATCCGGATGCAGTGAGTATACTTTGCAAAAATGCGCAGACAGAGCCTTTGCCGTTGGTGGCGGCTACATGAATGTATTGCAGTTTGTTCTGCGGATTGCCAAGCCGGTCCATCAGACGGGAAATGCCGTCGGTCTTTAAAACAGAGGACGCTTGAAAGGTGTTGGCGTACTTAACGATGTCCATATTTTTCAGCCTCTTTATTTATAAAATTTCTTAAATATTTGAATGTGAAAAACAGCGCACCTATACGGAGCGGGAAATTTACAAGCGATGCCAAAATGCGGTCGCTTAAGATTACCCAAAAGCTTTTTCCGCCCATGATCGGCATGAGTGCCAGCGGCATAGCGATCAAATCAATGACAACGGTAATAACCGTAACGCTCAGTAAAATAGCGCGTATGTTCCGATCGCGCCGGTAAAAGCAGAAACCGTAAATCACACCCATCAACAGTTTACATAAAGTGATGGTCGGGGCGGGAAGCATACCTGTACAGAGCGTGCCGATAAAGTCTGCCAGCACGTAGGCGATACCGCTCCATACCGGGCCAAAAACAGCGCCGGTTACGGCGATCGGGACAAAACCAAGCTCAATCCGGAAAGTTCCGCTTTGCGGAAATCCCAACAGGCGAAGTACGACGCTGATTGCGGTGAGCAATGCAATTGCCACCAATTTGTTTGTTGCAATTTTTTTGTTCATATAAAAAATCCTTTCTGCAAATATGCTACAAAAAGGATATAAATACTCTATTCTTTTTCGTAGCAACGGAATGCGGAACCTATACCGCAAGCCATTGCTTTTCACATGGCTTTTCGTAGAGAAAGCAACTTCCCGTCTTTCTCTCACTTAACGCATAGATTCCTACTTTGCACAAAATAGAATAGCACATTTTTTATTCTTTGTCAATAGGCAGTGTGTTTAAAATG